>JAUYDP010000154.1 GCA_030691805.1 Dehalococcoidia bacterium
AGCCCAGGCTGCTACAGATGCCCGCCTCCGGTACCCTGGCCCACCTTCAGGCTTCCTGGGCCTCGGGATTGAAGCGCCGGGCTAACATAATCCTGGTCATGGACACGTCAGGGTCTATGTCTGGTGAAAAGCTGAGGCGCGCCAAGGAGGCCATGGCTTCTTTCATCAAGCAGGTGCCGTCGGATGAGGAGCACGTGGGCCTGGTCTCCTTTTCCAGCGACTTTCGGGAGGTCGTGCCGTTGGGACGCCTGGGCGATAACCGGCAGCAGCTCCTGGCGCGGACGGACCAACTCGCCGCCGAAGGTAACACAGCCTTCTACTACTCCGTCTGGAGGGCCCAGAGTCTTCTGGCTCAGCGCAAAGACCCGGAAAGGATCAACGTTGTTGTGGCCATGACGGATGGACAGGAGAACTACTCGCAGAATTTTAGCCAGCGGAACATACCCGGCGTGGGTCTCGTTCCTCCCATTACCGGAGCTAACGCCAAGGACGTAAGTCCCCTGGTGACAGCCTTGAAGCTGAATGGATCGGGCATCCTGGTCTTTGCAGTGGCCTACGGATCAGACGCGGACATTAACGTATTGAGCACGCTGGCCGGCGCCTTTGGGGGCCAGGCGTACCGGGTCGACCCTGATACTATCGGCAAGCTGTACGAGCTGATTTCGCATAATTTCTAAAGGAGCAAGCAAGATTCTGCCGGGAGAATCATTCTGGTACGGAGTGGGAGGGAACGGTCCGCAGATTTCGCAGACTACACAGATTATGGTTTGGCGCATAAACGCCCTGCTTATTGCTGAGCTACATTGAATTGGAGTGGAGCCGCTTGCCAAGCTATTTGGGCCGTACAGTCCCAAACGTCGTCATGAGCCAGAGCCGGGTGAGAGCGATCCACCCTTGATGTCATTCTGAGCCGGAGCGGGGGACTAGCGATATGCCCGTACAGATACATGGAGCGCAGGCGAAGAATCTCACCCGTTTCCAACAAAGACCTGCTGCTTCGGAACGCCTGAGATTCTTCGCCTGCGCTGCACGTATCAATCCCATGATAGCTCTTAACCCCGCTCCGGCTCAGAATGACATGGGGAATCCGTGATAATCTGTGTAATCTGCGGATCGCACCCGCGCTCCGGCTCAGAATGAAATCGAGGAGAGTGGTCGGAACGACACGGAGGAGGCGCTCCCAATGATATGTAAGAATCGCCAGAGAGACATTTGAAGAACGATGGGTGGAATATGATAACTAACCATGTTGAGCGAACGGCTTAAGAGAATAGCGGGTTACTCCCTCTCCCGGCCGGAGGCTTACATTATTGTCGGTCTGGTGTTCGTGGCGGTAGTGGTAGCTATTTTCGGGCGCTGGCCGGGCTGGGTGATTCTGGCCAGCATTGCGGGGGGCGTCGTTCTCCTGGCCCTTCTCTTTGTTGATTCACTGGCTGACCCTGATGTGGAGCGGGATGCCTCTATCGCCGACGTGGAGGTAGGTCGCGTCCGGGACCCGGCTTTGCAGGCGAAAGTCCGGCGGTCACTGGAATACGTGCGAGCCGCCCAAAAGCTGGCCAGACAGGAAACCAGCGGGGTGCTGTCCACGGCGGACGACGAGCTTCCTCAACTGGAGCAGGCGGCGCGCTCCATCTACCAGATGAGCCTTCGCCTTCAGGAATTCAAGGCGGACCGGCTTCTGCAGAGGGACCTCGGCGACCTCCATCAAAAGTCAGGGCGCGGCCAGCTTACCAAAGACCAGGAGGCGCAGTTGGGCACACTCCGGCGGCTGGACGAGTTGGTGCGGAACGCCGAGCTGGAGATTGACAGTGCCCTTGCGCACCTGGGACGCTCCTATGCCGAGATGCAGGCCATCGTGGTTACGCCGGAATTCAGAGGCCGGGCCGCGGACGCCCTGGGCGAGCTGGCGGCGAGCACTCAACGCCTATCCGAGCTGGCCGCGGGATACGACGAAGTCTACGGCAACAGGGCGTTGAGCAGGGAATAGCAACTCAGGAGTGAGGTTTTGAGCAGCAAGCTGTACCGGGTCCTGGCCGTAGCCGGTTTGGTCTTCTTGATAACGGCTCTGGCCGGCTGCCGTTCCGGGCCTTCTGGAGAGGCCTACCTCTATGTGGCGGTCCCTTTGACTGGCGACATGGCTAGCCGCGGGCAAGAGATAGCGGGGGGTGCACGGCTCCGGGCCGATGAGGTCAATAGGGATGGCGGTGTCCTGGGCAGGCGCGTGGTCGTGCGGGCCCTGGACGATGGCGGCGACGGCGAGGGGGCCGTCAGTGCAGCCAAAACGGTGGGCGAGTCGGTGCGTAAGGGCGAGACGGTCTTGGGCGTCGTCGGCCACTACAACTCCGGGGCTACCGGCCCCGCCCTGGATAGCGTCTATAAGGACCTGGACCTCGTCGTGGTAACCCCGGGCTCGTCCAATCCAACCCTTACCCAAAAGGGGTATTCGCGTTTCTTCCGAGTAGTGTCCACCGACGACATCCAGGGGCCCGTGGATGCGCGCAAGGCCCTTTCCCTGGGCTGGAAAAGGATCGCCGTCCTGCACACAGACAACTTGTATGCGCGGGGCCTGGCGGCCGCTTTTACCGGCGAGCTGCGGCAGCGTGGGGTGGACCCCGTGGTTGACCTGGAGATGAAATACAATAACCTGGCGGTATTCCAGCGGGACTTGCCCGGCAACGTCAGCAAGACCCTGGGGCTGAACCCGGACGGTATCTTCTTCGCCGGCGATTACCCGGAAGGGATCCCGCTGCTGGCTGCCCTGCGAACGGCGGGGTACCAGGGTGGATTCATGACGGGGGACTCGGTCATGGAGTATGAGTTCATTGACTCCCTGGGATCAAAGGCGGAGGGGGCTATCATCTCGAACATTCAACCGGAGATGGCTGCCGTGGCCTCCGACGCCTGGAAGAGCGCCTACCGGGCGCTGGAAAAGCGCAGCCCCGGCATGGACTCGATTACTGGCTACTCGGCCGCCCATGTCCTCCTGGAGGGCGTGAAGAGGGCCAGCACGGCCAGGGGATCGGCCGTGGCGGACGCTCTGCGCGAGCTGGAGCTCAAGACCGTAATCGGTGACTGGGCGTCGGACGCCAACGGCGACATGCGGGTACGCAAGATCTATCTCTTTCAGGTGCGTAATGGCCTGTTTGAGCAGATTGGCGAGGAGCGGTAGGATGGTGTATTCTTTTTTGGGGCTCGCGACCATATCGGGCGTCATAGTTCGGCCATAGCAGAGCGTAAATGAGGGATTTCAGGTGCGTACGCTAGAATCTCCGGCAATCGGTTCTGGGACAGCAGCAATGGGCGCGAGTACACACGCGGGAGGGCTTTGGTACAAGGATGCCATCATCTATGAGCTACACGTAAGAGGCTTCTGCGATAGCAATGCCGACGGCATTGGCGACCTGCGCGGCCTTACCGAGAAGCTGGACTACTTGGAAGACCTGGGCGTCAACTGCCTCTGGCTGCTCCCGATTTATCAGTCCCCCTTGAAGGACGACGGGTACGATATCTCCGACTATTTCAATATCTTGCCACAATACGGGACGCTAGAGGACTTCCGAAACCTGCTGGACGAAGCCCACAGGCGGGGCATCCGGGTGATAACGGAGCTGGTGATGAACCATACTTCGGACCAGCACCCCTGGTTCCAGGAGGCCCGGCGCTCGCCTGCATCGCCCAAGCGGGACTACTACGTATGGAGCGATACGCCCGACAAGTATGGGGATGCCCGGATCATTTTCACGGATACGGAGCACTCCAACTGGGCCTGGGATACCCACGCCAAGGCCTACTACTGGCACCGCTTTTTCAGCAGCCAGCCCGACCTGAATTTCGACAACCCTGAAGTCCGCAAGGCCTTGACGGGCGTCATGGACTTCTGGTTTGACATAGGGGTAGACGGCCTTCGGCTGGACGCAGTCCCTTACCTTTTCGAGCGAGAAGGAACGAGCTGCGAGAACCTGCCGGAGGTCCATGCCTATCTCAAAGAAGTCAGGAGCCACGTGGAAGAGCGCTATGGCGACCGTATGCTGCTGGCAGAGGCGAACCAGTTGCCGGCCGACGTACGTCACTACTTCGGCGAAGGAGACGAATGCCACATGGCCTTCAACTTTCCGGTAATGCCCCGCATCTTCATGGCACTCAGGAGCGAGGACCGGGGCCCCATCGTGGATATCATGCGGGAGACCTTGCCAATACCTGAGTCCTGCCAGTGGGGGCTCTTCCTGCGCAACCACGATGAGCTGACCCTGGAGATGGTCTCCGAGCATGAGCGGGAGTACATGCACCGGGAGTACGTCAGGGACCCTGAGATGCGCCTGAACGTGGGCATCCGGCGCCGCCTGGCTCCGTTGGTGGAGAACGGCCGCCGGCAAATCGAGCTTCTAAACAGCCTTCTCTTTAGTCTCCCGGGCACGCCCATCCTGTACTACGGCGATGAAATAGGCATGGGGGACAATATTTACCTTCACGATCGCAACGGGGTGCGCACTCCCATGCAATGGAATGGGGACCGGAACGCCGGCTTCTCCAAGGCGGACCCGGCCCGCCTTTACAGCCTTCCGGTTATGGACCCGGTCTACGGTTATCAGGCAGTCAACGTCGAAGCCCAACTGCGCACCCCTACTTCGCTGCTTCACTGGACGAGGCGCCTCATCGCCATTCGCAAGCGCTATCCGGTCTTCGGTCGCGGGTCCCTGGAGTTCCTGGAGCCGGCCAATCGTAAGGTCCTGGCCTATCTGCGGGAATACCGGAACCAAAAGGTGCTGGTGGTATGCAACCTCTCTCGTTTCTCCCAGCCGGTGGAGTTGGACCTTAAGCACGTGAGCGGCGTCGTGCCAGTTGAGCTTTTCGGTGAGAACCCCTTCCCGCCCATCGGGGAGCTTCCGTATTTCCTGACCCTGGGCCCCCACGGCTTCTACTGGTTCCGGCTGGACCCGCCTGGTAGCCCGCCGCACTGAATCGAGCGTCATTTTGGTCCGGGGCCGGGGGGGGCGATCCGCAGATTTCACAGATTAGGCAGATTAGCTATTAACCCAGGTCCCGCCTCATCTCATCGAACTCTGCCTTGGTTATCTGGCCCCGGGCATACCGCTTTTTAAGAATATCCAGGGCCGTTTCTCCGCCTGGGGGCGGGCTTCCGGCGCCGCCCTGGCCGGCTCCCCTTACCAGAAAGACTATTGTCGCGATGACTCCTCCCCAGAAGACCAGGGGGAAGACCCAGACCAATCCCCAGCCCCAACTACTGGCGTATCCACGCCCCATCCAGCCGCCCATCATTCCACCGAAGGGGAACATTCCCCCCATCAGGAAGGTGGGAAACAGGAACAGTACGCCCAGTACAACTGCTACGGTGATTAGTACCGACCTGCTGGTGTCGCTCATGAATATTCTCCTTTTCTGGCTCTGCACTCCCGCCAACGGCGGGATGTCCCAGTCCCCCGCAACGTAAAGGGACTTGTCAGGCCTGGCACTGGCCAGGCCTGACATACATCAGGTGCTGGCCTACCACCAGCCCATCATGCCTCGTCCGCCAAAACTGCCCATCATGCCGCCGAAGCCGCCCCAGCCACCGCCATGGCACGAGCCGTAGCCATACCCATTGTTACCGTTGGGGCCGGGAGCCGTATTGATGAGGTCCTTTACACGTCCCTGTTCGTACTGGAGCCGTGCGTCCGCCTGCTGCTGGGTCACGTATCCGTACTTGGACTGAAGGGCCAACTGGTCCTTGAAGGGTTGAAGCAGAGTATCCGATTCACCTCCTTTCCATTCCGAATTCTTCAAACCTGATTACACTTAACGCTACCATCCAAAGCGGTTAACGCCCCACGTTCCACCCATCATGCCTGAACCCCAGTTTCCGCCGGAGCCCCATCCACCGCCCATCATCCCTGGGCC
>JAUYDP010000171.1 GCA_030691805.1 Dehalococcoidia bacterium
TAATCTGGGCTACCATCATGCTCATTCTGGCAGGCTGTACCACAACAACTACACCGACACCTGTTAAAGCACCGGCAGCTACCCCGACGGCGGCGCGTCTTGCAAGTACACCCACCTCCGTCGCACCCGCGGCAGCTACAACGCCAACCGTGGTGGCGGCCACACCTGCGCCTACGAAACCTGCGGCCACGCCAACCGTGGCAGTACCAACGCCCACCGTAGCGGCGGCGGCTACGCCTGCGCCTACGAAACCCGCAGCTACGCCAACCGTCGCGGCGGCCACGCCTGAGCCTACCAAACCAGCGGCCACGCCAACCGTAGCGGCGCCAGCCTCCCCACCGACGGTTGCAGCGCCGGCGGCCTCACCTACTCCGACCAAGCCAGAGGGAGCGGCGGGAGACCCGGTGGCGGGTAAGGCCGTCTTTGACTCCAATTGCACCGCCTGCCATCCCGGGGGCCAGCAAGGCGCCGGCCCGTCCCTGGTTGGAGCGGCGGGACGTATGGGTGAGGCAGGGGTACGTAACAAGATACGTAACGGCGGAGGCATTATGCCTCCTTACCCGGACAACAGAATTAATGATAAGCAAATAGCGGACTTGGTAGCTTATATAGCCACTCTCAAGTGATTGGCGGTCATAGAGCGAGGAGTTGGAACAAGCCAGTCCGCTTTCCGGAGGCGGGAGATCAGCCTCCCGCCTCGGCCTCCTAGCCCGCATTCGGCCAGGGCGAAAGATACGACCCATGTCACAGCGTTGCCCAAGATACAGGCCTAAGCCAAGATATGTGGATATCGGTTGGATAGGGCAATGGTCCTCTTGAGAGCCTCTCTTATCTACTAGTGGGTCAGTTGCCAAATGAACTGGCATTGCCGTTGGCAGATGCCAGCGTTGGCCCGGGCATCCAATGCCGATACACATTACAAATGACCCACTAGTACGACTACGTTAAGTTATGTCAGAATGAGTTATGCCGCGACGCATCCGCCTCGCGATCCACACATAAACTGCCGCAGAAACACGACCAAATGTCAATACGTAACGTAGTAGTACTAGAAGTCCGGCCGAAAACCCTGAAAAACGGCCGTCGGGGCCAAATTTCTAACGTGGTTTTGGCCGGTAATTCTGCCAATTTGGACTTTCCGGCCGGACTTCTAGTGCATGGCCACAGTGGATATGATTAATGTCATTCTGAGCCGGAGCGTCGTGGTGAATCACGCTTCTTTGAGTACCAGGCAAGCGGAGGCGAAGAATCTCGTTGCTCACAAAGATACCAGTCCTCATAGCAGCGCCGAGATTCTTCGCTATCACTCAGAATGACATCTCGCAAAACCTCTGTGGTCCTGTACTAATACGAACGTACTAACAAGAGTTGCATGATAGCTGAACTTCTGCCATAAGTTATGCCTCATTATCTAAGACGATTGTATTAGTACCCTGCCAGCTTGCGCATCGCTTCGGATATCTTATCCACGCTGGGAAGGAAGAGGGCTTCCAGCTTGGAGTTATAGGGCATCGCGGGCACGTCCGGGCCGGCCAACCTGGTCACCGGCCCGTCCAGGTAATCGAATGCCTCTTCGGCGATGGTGGCCGCAATCTCAGCCCCGAAGCCCCCGGTGCGGTTGGCCTCGTAGACCACCAGGGCCTTGCCGGTCTTCTTTACCGAAGCCAGGATGGTCTCCTTGTCCAGGGGCACCAGGGTACGCGGGTCAACCACCTCTACCTCCACCCCCTCCTTCCCCAGGCGCTCGGCCGCCTCCAGGCAGAAATGAAGCATCAGGCCATAAGAGATCACGGTCAGGTCCTTCCCGGGACGTTTTACGTCGGCCTTGCCGATAGGAAGAACGTAGTCCTCCTCGGGGACCTCGCCCCGGATGAGCCGGTAGGTCCGCTTGTGCTCCAGGAAGAGGACCGGGTCCGGGTCCCGGATGGCCGCCTTGAGCAGCCCCTTTATGTCGTACGGAGTGCTGGGGGCCACGATCTTCAGCCCAGGAGTGTTGGTGAAGACCGCCTCGACGCTCTGGGAATGGTACAGGCCGCCGCGCACGCCGCCACCATAGGGTGTCCGGATAACCATCGGGCAACCGAAGGCACCGCCGGACCTGTATCGCAGCTTGGCGGCTTCGCTGATAATCTGGTCTACGGCCGGGTAGATAAAATCGGCGAACTGTATCTCTGCCACCGGGATAAGGCCGTTCAGGGCCATGCCGATGGCCGCTCCGATTATCCCGGACTCTGCCAGAGGCGAATCAATAACGCGCGCTTCGCCAAACTCTTTATAAAGCCCTTCGGTGGCCCTGAAGACGCCTCCGTCGCGCCCCACGTCCTCCCCCATGACGATTATCCGGTTATCCCTCTTCATCTCTTCATAGAGGGCATCGTGTACGGCCTCGATGTTCATCTTTACTACCATGGCCATATCTCCCTATTCAGCGTAGACCTGGGTGAACAGGTCGCCCGGAGCGGGGTCCGGAGCGCGCTCTGCGTAATCGGTGGCCTCGTCCACTTCCCTTTTTACCCTGGACTGTATCTCCGCATCTTTGGCGTCGTCGAGGAGCCCCTCCGCCCGGAGGTAGCTGCGGAAGCGGTCCAGAGGGTCTTTCTTGCGGGCCGCCTCCACTTCCTCCTGGGACCTATAGCGGCGGTCGTCATCGTCACTGGAATGAGGGAATAGGCGGTAAACCTTGCACTCGATGAAGGTAGGTCCCTCACCCCGCCTGGCCCGCTCCCAGGCCTCCCGTGTAGCTTCGTAAACGGCAAACACGTCAAAACCGTCTACCGTCACACCAGGGAAGCCATAGCCTCGGGCACGATCGGCAACGTTCTGGACGGCCATTTGCTTCTCCTGGGGAGCCGATATGGCCAGGCCGTTGAACTCACAAATGAAAACTATCGGCAATTTATAGATGCCGGCGAAATTCATGGCCTCGTGGGTATCACCCTTGGAGGTGGCGCCGTCCCCGAAGTAGACGAAGGAAACCGCGTCCTCCTGCTTTAACTTGGAGGCGTAGGCTATGCCTGCGGCATGGAGAAGCTGTGTCGCAACGGGGCTGGACCCCGATATAATGCGCAGCCCGGCATGTCCCCAGTGACCCGGCATCTGTCGGCCATGGGTATTGATGTCCTCGGCCTTCGCCAGGACGCTGAGCATTTGTTCCCTGGGCGTAAGCCCAACGGTCATGACCACCCCCAGGTCCCGATAGTAAGGAAGGACAAAGTCCACTCCAGGGCGTATTACGGAGGCGCTTCCTATCTGGGCGGCTTCGTGGCCACGGCAGGAGGCGACAAACCCAACCTTGCCCATGCGGTTGAGCGCCCAAGCGCGCTCATCCAGAGCACGGGTCAAGACCATCTTATAGTATATTTGCATGAGATTGTCCGGGCTGAGACCCAGCGAGACGTGAGGACTCACCTTGGTCTCGGATGTTTTGGTTGATGCCATATGCGCCTCCTGTTCTCCATTACCCTCCACCATATCTAGATACCAATTATGTCTCCCGAATTTAAATTAAATATGTATCGCTTTCCCCGCCACCGCCAGGGCCGCCTCCCCGATGGCCTCAGCCAGGGTTGGGTGGGCACGAATGCTGGTCCCAAGCTCCCAGGCTGTTGACTCCAGGAACATGGCCAGCGCAGGCTCCATGATCAATTCTGTGGCTTGGGGGCCGATGATATGCACGCCGAGTAGCTCACCGGTGTCGGACTCAGCCACCACCTTCACCAGGCCATCCTGATCACCGGCAATTAGCGCGCGGCCGTTAGCGCGGAAGGGGAACCGCCCAACCTTGACCTTATGGGCCTTTGCCATGGCCTCCTGTTCCGTAAGGCCAAGGCTACCTATCTGGGGACGAGAATAGACGCCACGAGGCACCCGGTTGTAGTCCAGGGGAGCGGGTCCGGCGCCGGTGATGGTCTCCACAGCCAGGACTCCTTCGGCCATGGCCACGTGGGCCAGGAGCATGCCCCCAATCAGGTCGCCGATGGCATAAAGGTGGGGTATGCCGGTGCTCATGCCCTTGTCCACCACCACGTAACCCCTCTCGGTCCGCACGCCCAGTTGCTCCAGTCCGAGGCCTTCAACCAGGCCACGCCGGCCAACCGCTACCAACATTCGCTCTCCAGAGAGTGTCTCTCGCTGGCCGGCAGTTTCCACCTGCACCTCCAGCCCGCTCTCCCGCTTCGCTAGAGTCTCCGTAAGCAGCCTGGCTCCTGTCAAGACCCGGATGCCCCGGCGCTTGAAGACCTTCTCTAGCTCCTGCGAGATCTCCTGGTCCTCCAGGGGCAAGATATTCGGCAAGACCTCCACCAGGCTCACCCGGGCGCCGAGATCGCTAAATAGGGAGGCGAATTCCACCCCAATGGCGCCGGCGCCAATGATAATCAGGGAGGAGGGCGCTTCAGGAAGACCGAATATGTGATCGCTGGTGAGGATTCGATCGCCGTCAACCTCCAGGCCAGGGAGGCTCTTGGGCTCCGAGCCAGTGGCCAGGATCACATCCCGCCCATTCAACTCCCTCTGACTCCCATCAATGCCGGTGACGACTAGGGTGGTGGCAGCGATTAGGCTGGCTCGCCCCTCGATAACGGTGATCCGGTTCTTCTTCATGAGGAACTGGATGCCGCTGTATAGTCGGTTGACTATGGAGTCCTTCCGGTGGAGTATCCTGGCATAGTCGAAGCGTGGGTCGGATGCCATTACGCCGAATTCCTCGGCGCGCCTTACCAGAGAATAGACCTCGGCGCTTTCCAGAAGGACCTTGGTGGGTATGCAGCCCCGGTGCAGACAGGCGCCTCCTATTTTATCTTTCTCCACGAGGGCAACTCGCAAGCCAAGCTGCGCGGCGCGGATTGATGCCACGTAACCACCGGTGCCTCCTCCTACCACCACCAGATCGAAGGTCTCGTCCTGGCCGCTCATCCTTTCCTCTCTTATAGCCTTACCACTTGTCGCTCTGCATCATCCAAAACGGGACATGGGATATCTGCTCATTTTATTAAGACTAGCCACAATTGTTCCCATTGTCAAGGAATTAGCCCTGGTCTATTGACAATAATACGAGTATTAAGCTGGCAATAATGCCGATCTCAGAGTAATAAGGGGCGTTTTGCGGATGTTTCGCCCTCTGGCGGTATTTCCTGACGGCTGGCAAGTGCCTGTCGTCACCCTGCGCCTCACGGTACGCTTACCTCTCCCAACAGAAGACTTCGGCCACCTGTGATCATCGGCACCGGCTGCAAAGTCTCTGAATCGTAAAGGCCGACCTCCAACGTGTAAGAACCAGGCGGGGCTTTGAACTCGTGTTGGTCACGTACAGTCTCACCCGGCAGCCATACGAAGGTCGGCATCCTGCCCATGTCCGGCCAGCCGTCGTGTTGGGCCACCACTCGGGAATTGGCGTCCAGTAGGTGCACGAATGAAGTGAGGGTCCTGGTAACAGGCGCCGATGGCTGCCAGTAAAGGACGAACCTGTTATCCTGGTAGGCCCACCCGGTCAGGCGGATGGACTCCTGGAATTCGACCTGGAGTGGCTTTATCGCCTCCACCGGCGTCTCAGGCGCCACCAGCCTGATGCCCCCCATTAGCAGACCTCCTACCCACTGCCGGCCCTGGGCGCTAACCAGGGCGCCCTTCCCTGTCTGGAGGCTGTATAACCCTACCTGTAGCCGGTAATACCCGTTAGGGGCACGCGGCTCTACCATAAACTGGATATCGTCACGCCAGACCTCTCCCTTCTTCCAGAAAAGGGCTGGGTACCCTTCCCTCAGGGGTATGGAGTCGTACTGGCCGAAGATAGCGTCCTTGGAGTCTATAAGATGGATGTAGTTGGTCCATATGGTGGTGGTCCGGCCTAATGCTTTCCAGTAGAGGGAGACCTGGATAGTGTCGCCGGGCCTGGCCACGAGGCTGCTAATGCGGTAGCCGACAAGCTGCATGGTCTGGTCGAAGACCGCGTCCACTGGCCTAGCCTCGGTTTTGAGTTGGACTTCAGTGACCACTGGCGGGGTCACCTGGAGAGGCCGCAAGAAGACGGCGGGGGTAACAACAGCCAGGCCCAGTAGAAGGGAGCTAAAACCCACCAGCGGCCACGAAGAACGCGCGCGGGCGGCGCTGGAAAGTCCCAGGGCCAGAAGCACGGCGATAGCCCCGGCCACCGGGTAGAAATATCTACCTGCGCCAGCTCCGATGAAATACCTGTCGTAGCTCAAGTTCGCCAGGAGGGTCAGGCCAACGTCCGCCGCCAGAAGGGCTAGGCCAAGCTTCCACCCCTGGGGCAGCCAGGACGTCTGGGGCTTTCGGCGAAGAAGACGGAGGAGGCCAAATAGGGCTGTCCCGCAGCCGGTCCATATCGCCAGATAAACGGCCATCGGTGCACGCACACCATGTGTCCTCCCGAAGCCAACCCAGTAGGTTTGGGCAACACTCTCGAGCGTGGAGAGGAAACCGGTCAGGGCGGGCGCCTGTTGCCGGATGTTCCCCGGGCTCAGTAAAGCATTCAGGCTCCAGGCCAGAGGGTCGCCGTAGAGAGCCCAATTCCTCCAGTACCACCATCCACTGATAATCAGGAGAGGCGCCCCTACGGCCAGCAGCACCACTAGAGGGTATCGAAGCGAACCACTCCTGCGGGCCATCAAAGTCAGGGCCGCCGCCAGCGGGAGCAACAAAGCGAGCAGGTTCTCCTTGGTCAAGGCCGCCAAGCCAGCAACGATTCCCACGAGCAACAGCCAGCCTAGTGATAGATGGGAGGACGAGGCCGCCTTCACCGTTGCCAGCAGAACGAAGACCCCAACGGCGGCGGCCATACTATCGTTGGTCACGGCGGCCATGATGGCGATAAAGCCTGGATTGAAGGCCACTATCACCGTTGCCAGGGCCCCCAACAGCCTTTTGGGCCCGAAGAAATGGCTCGCCAGGAGATAACTACCTGCCACCGCGACCATACCGAAAGCAATGGAGAGTCCCCGTGCCCCGTAGAAGATGAGGGCCAACTGGCCGTCGGTCGGCCCAAAAGGGGCTGCCAGGAGCGCCCGTCCCAGTAGTGCCGCCAGAACGTAATAGGCGGGAGGCTGATGCTGTTCGGCGGCGAAGTATTCTGAGGTGGTGATTACCGGCAGAGTCCGGTCGAACACCAGGCGCTTTACGAATTCGAAGTGGCTCAGCTCATCAGAGGACTGAAGGTAGGGGATAGCCCAGGCGTAAATTGTGGCCAGCAGGAGAAAGGAGGCAAGAAGGACGGACAGGTCCTTAGAGAGCGCCGGCGTCTCGCCGGCCAGCTTAAAACTCGGCGCCCGTCTTAGAATCATACGTTAGCTGGCTCGGTTGAATCCGTAGCGCGGGGGCTTGTCACCCGCGACCGCGCCGGCAAGAACCAAACGGGGCTGTAACCCCCCTATCCCGAATGAATGGGCCGGTAAGAGCGAAACGGGGCTGAAAAGCCCAGCCTTTGCAGAAAAACTCGGTGGATTCCAGGCCGAAATCCTCAGCCTAGCTATGTCAGCCCAGCACCCCGCGCGCGATCACCAGGCGCTGGACCTCGTTGGTCCCTTCGTAAATCTGGGTTATCTTGGCGTCCCGCATCATCCGCTCCAGTGGATATTCTTTCATGTAGCCATATCCCCCCAACACCTGGACCGCCTCGGTGGTGACCCACATAGCCGTATCAGAGGCGAAACATTTGGCCATGGCCGAGAGCTTGCTGACCTCCTTGGACCCCTTATCCACCATCGCGGCCGCCTTGTAGACCAGTTGCCGGGCGGCCTCGGTATGCATGGCCATATCGGCGAGCTTGAACTGGATGGCGGGTAGGGCAGCCAGCGGCTGCTTGAACTGTATTCGTTGTTTTGCGTAACTGGCGGCGAAGTCTAAAGCCCCCTGGGCGATACCCACCGCCTGCGCGCCGATCCCCGGCCGGGCTTTGTCCAGAGTCTGCATGGCGATGCGGAAGCCTTCCCCCTCCTTGCCAAGGAGGTTCTCCCGAGGCACCAGACAGTCCTCAAAGAGTATCTCTGTTGTTGGATTGCCCCGAATACCCATCTTGTGCTCCATCTTACCGATCCTGAACCCGGGGAACGACTTCTCCACGATGAAGGCGCTAATACCCTTAGTTCCAACTCCATGGCTGGTCATGGCGAAAACGGAATATATCTCCGCCACGCCTCCATTGGAGATAAAGCACTTGGTGCCGTTCAGACGGTAGTGGTCCCCATCCAGCACGGCTGTCGTTCCGAGGGCTGAGGCGTCGGAGCCAGCCCCCGGCTCGGTGAGGGCAAAGGCCGCCAGGTGCTCTCCGGCAGCCATCCTGGGGAAATACCTGGTCTTCTGCTCGTGGGAGCCGGCAATGGTAATGGGCGTGCTTCCCAGGGAATGGACTGCCAGGATCAGCGCTGAAGAGGCGCAAACTTTGGCGATCTCCTCTATTACCACGCAGGTGGTCAAGACCGGAGCACCGGTGCCCCCGTACTCCTCTGGGATTACCAGGCTAAGCCACCCGTACTTGGCCAGTTGCTCCCATATATCTTCCGGGAACTCGGCCTTCTCATCTATCTCGGCCGCCCGCGGGGCGATAATCCCCTGAGCCAGGTCCCTAATGCTCCGTCGCAGGGTCTCCTGCTCTTCTGTTAACTCATACTGCATGAAGGTCCTCCAAAGCGGGACGTGGAATGTATGGTAGTTTGATACTGGTCGGTGGGTAATATATCATATGGGGGCCGACGATTACAAATTCGTAACTACTCAGCCACTAAGACACCAAGGCACAAAGAAAGTTATGGAATATAAGCCTCTTTCAGAGCGTGAAGAAGAAATAGCAAAGGCCATTGTCGAAGCGGCATACATCGTTCATAAGAATTTAGGCCCAGGATTGCTGGAAAAAAACTATGATGTATGCTTTT
>JAUYDP010000184.1 GCA_030691805.1 Dehalococcoidia bacterium
ACTCGGATGGAACACCCAAGGGCAAGGACCGTTATTATCCCGTGGGCGAGTTCGCCCGGGGCATGGCGGACCTGGGAGACTCCCCCAAGGGGCTGGAGATAATGTCCTCACCGTCACGAGAGTCCCAACCCCAGCCCTTGAGTGCCACCCCTCCCGTGCTGGAATACCCCAGGCAACTGGGAGACCTGGCATCCATCGTCTCATCCAGCAGCTCCTGGAAGAGCACTACCTTCAATTTCAGGATGTTCAACCCACGGGGCCAGCAGTTACCTGTGGCCCAGGTTGGCGTGCAGGGCCGGGACCCTGCCGGCCGGGAGTTCTTTGCCGACTCTAACCCCATTACCCTGCCGGCGAATGGAGACGGATTTGTGGCCATCCCCATGGCTACGGGAGAGGTGGGGGTTTGGCGCGTCTACCGGGTCCTATATTACGCCGAAGGGGCCTGGCGGGAGCTTCCAGCATCGGGCTTCCGTCAGCAGACGGAATTCATTATCCAGTAGTTACTCGCTATCTCCTGTTCTGACTATCCAGGACCAGCTTGCCTGGATGAAAGCGTAAGGATAGGATAGAATGGTCTTGCAGGCCGGATCAGGCGTGGGATAGTGCAAGCTTCGACCGCACTACTAGTCGGCGTGACAACAGAGGTCTAGGACAATGAGCAGAATCAGAATCGTAGAGACGGTGTTAAGGGATGCGCACCAGTCTCTAATGGCTACTCGAATGCGAACTCGGGATATGCTCCCCATCGCCGAGAGGCTGGACCTGGTAGGGTACCACGCTCTTGAGGTTTGGGGCGGCGCTACGTTTGATGCCTGCATTCGTTTCCTGAACGAAGACCCCTGGGAGAGGCTCCGGCAGCTCAAGAGGCACATTACACACACCCCTCTGCAAATGCTCCTGAGGGGCCAGAACCTGGTAGGCTACCGGCATTATGCCGACGACGTGGTGGAGCGGTTTATCGGCAAGTCCGTGGAGAACGGCATCAACATCTTTCGCATCTTCGATGCCCTGAACGACCTCCGCAATATTGAGCTATCCATCAAGACCGTCAAGCGAGAGGGCGGGCATGCCCAGGGCACAATATGCTATACGGTTAGCCCGGTCCACACCGTCGAGAGGTTCGCAGAGATGGCCAGGCATCTGGACGAGTTGGGCTGCGATTCGATCTGTATCAAGGATATGGCCGGCCTTATCACTCCCCATATAGCCCGGGACCTGGTCAGGGCCATCAAAAAGGTATCCCACCTGCCAGTTGACCTGCACTGCCATTGCACCAGCGGAGTGGCGCCTATGAGCTACTTTGCCGCCTGCAGCGCGGGTGTCTCCTTCCTGGACACGGCCATTTCCTCATTCAGCGGAGGCAGCTCGCAGCCGCCAACAGAGACTATCGTGGCGTCCCTGAAGGACACGGCTTTCGATACCGAGCTGAACCTGGAGCTGCTCCTGGAGATCAAGCGCTACTTTGATACCGTGCGCGAGAAGTACGGGGGCCTGATAGACCCTATCGCGGAGCGCACCGACGCCAGCGTTTTCTCTCATCAGGTGCCGGGCGGAATGCTCTCCAACCTGGTGCACCAGCTCAAGCAGCAGAATGCCCTGGACAAGTACGAGGAAGTGCTGCGGGAACTGCCGAGGGTCCGGGCCGAGATGGGCTATCCGCCCCTGGTCACGCCTACCAGCCAGATCGTAGGCACCCAGGCCGTGTTCAACGTGATTACGGGCGAGAGGTATAAACTGGTATCCAGAGAGGTGAAGGACTACTTCAAGGGGCTTTATGGCCGGCCGCCGGCGCCTTTCGACGAGTCGGTGACAAGGATTGTGATCGGCGAAGAAGAGCCACTGACTAGCCGGCCGGCGGACCACATCCCCCACCAACTGGCTATCCTACGGGCAGAGGCAGCCGAGTTGAACATCCTGGGGAGCGAGGAAGACCTGTTGACTTACGCCCTTTATCCCGACGTAGCGGTGAGGTTCCTTCGGGGTGAGCTGGCGGAGGAAGAGCTGGCCCCACCTGTGTTGGAAGTCAAGCAGCCATCCGTGGAGGAGCCACTGGTCACCCGGGAGTTCGAGGTGGATGTGGACGGCGAGGTCTACCGGGTCAGGGTAACGCCTACCTGCGAGATAGAGGTCGAGGGCAGGGTGGACGGCAAGCCCAAGAGGCCGACAGGCAAGATCAAGGGCGGGGTCGTGGCCCCCATGCAGGGGGTAATACTCAGGCTTAAGGTCCACCAGGGCCAGTGGGTGCACAAGGGCGATGTGTTGGCCATCCTGGAGGCCATGAAGATGCAGAACAGCATCGTGGCCCACGAGGCCGGCATGGTCTCCGAGATCTTCGTGGCCGAAGGTGACACGGTCGTGGCCAATGACGTGCTTATGGTCATCGGCCATGATGGTATAGGGGCGACTGCTAGCTAGAAGGTTATATGTTCAAGAAAGTCCTGGTCGCTAACCGTGGCGAGATTGCGGTGCGCATCATGCGCGCCTGCAAAGAGCTGGGCATCCCCACTGCCGCGGTTTACTCCGATGCCGATAAGAAGGCATTCTTCGCCCTCTATGCGGACGAAGCTTTCTATCTTGGCCCGGCCCCGTCTAAGGACAGTTATCTTAACATCGAAAAGATTCTTAGGGTGGCCCGGGAATCCGGCGCAGACGCTATCCATCCCGGCTATGGCTTTCTGGCGGAGAATGCCGGGTTCGCCCGCGCCTGCGAGGGCGCCGGTTTCACCTTTATCGGGCCCCGTTCCGAGACTCTGGATGAGATGGGGAGCAAGGTCAGGGCCAGGGAGATCATGGCAAAGGCCGGCGTGCCAGTGGTCCCGGGAACGGGCGCTATCTCCGACCCGGTGGAGGCCGCCGACTCGGCCCGGGAAATCGGCTACCCGGTGATGATCAAGGCCTCAGCGGGAGGTGGGGGGATAGGCATGCGCGTGGTCGAGGACCGGCGGGAGCTGCTCAACGCCATCGAGCAAGCGCAGTCCACGGCCATGTCGGCCTTCGGGGACCCGGCGGTCTTTATCGAGAAATACATCCAGCACCCGAGGCACATCGAGTTCCAGGTCCTTGGAGATTCCCACGGCCAGCTTATTCATCTCGGCGAGCGCGAGTGCTCCATCCAGAGGCGCCATCAGAAGGTGATCGAGGAATCGCCATCGCCGGCTATGACGCCCCAATTGAGGGAGAGGATGGCGGCGGCGGCCCTAAAGGCGGCCCGGTCTGTGGGCTACGTAAACGCCGGCACAGTGGAGTTTATCTACTCCAACGGTGAATTCTATTTCCTGGAGATGAACACGCGTCTTCAGGTGGAGCACGGTTTGACGGAGCTACTAACCGGAGTAGACCTGGTGCAGGCACAGATAAGGGTAGCCGCCGGGCTGCCGCTGGGCCTGCGGCAGGAGGATATTCACCACAGCGGCTGGGCGCTGGAGTGCCGGGTCTGCGCCGAAGACCCCCTGGCTAACTTCACCCCTACCCCAGGCACTATCAGAGGGTACCGCTCCCCCGGCGGCATTGGCATACGAGTGGATAGCGGCGTTCACATGGGATATCCTATCCCACCCTACTACGACTCCCTCATATCCAAGCTGCTGGTCTACGGACGCGACCGAAAGGAAGTGCTGGAGCGGACCAGGAGGGCGCTCTTCGAGTACGTTATCCTGGGTGTGGTGACGAATCTGCCGTTCCTCAAGGCCGTCGTCGAGCATGAGGAGTTCCAGACGGGAGACTACTCTACCCATTTCATCGAGGACCACCCCGAGCTTATCGAAAGCGTAAAGAGGATCAAAAACGAGAGGTCGCTGGGCGGCATATTCGCTGCCCTGAGTAACACCAGGTCTATTGCGGCAATCTCTGGGGCAGTTTCCGCCTACCTTAAGATGGAGTAAAAAGCGCCGAGCGCTTGACTTTTTTCAACTGTGACTTTAGTCCTGTCTGCTCCGTTCCCCCAGTAGTAGAATTGCAGTAGACTATTGGAGGTAAGATAGTGAGCGTATTCAATCTGGCCAAGGAAGAGGAATTCTCATCCGAGCATTTCGTCCCCAAGTTTCTTCACTCCTCAGACAAGCTGCGGGTTATCCTCATCTGTATTGACTCAGGGCAGGAGATACCGGCGCATAACGCCCCGGAGGCTACCCTTCACGTGGTCAAGGGCAAGGGGACTATCACGGTGGGCGCCGAGGAAGTGCCCGTACAGGCGGGTAGCCTGGTGGTGGTGCCTGCCGGACAAAGCCATGCGGTGAAGTGCCAGGAGAGAATGGCCCTATTGGCCACCATAACTACCGAGTAGGAGGCCTTAAAGTGGAAGGTCCGATAACCAAGGACAGCGTCATCGAACACGTTATCAAGAAATATCCCAAGGCTATGGGCCTCCTGGTGGGCAAGGGGCTGGACTGCTGTTGCGGCGCATTCAACACCCTGGAAAAAGGGGCGGCCGACGCGGGCGCCGACCTTTCCGGGCTGCTGGCAGAATTGAACGCGCTGGTTTCCCATCCTGATGCAGCCGCAGTCCAAAAGAGCAAATAGCAACTATTAGGAGGTCGAAATGCCCCAGCAACACCAGTTGGACGTCCGTCCACTCGACATTCCCGATCGTTTCAACGCGATCTTCGGCAAGCTGGACGAACTGGCCCGTGGCGACACCCTTCTCTTGATCAATGATTTCGAGCCTGTGCCCCTCTTTGGCGAGATGCAGAACCGGGGATACACCTATGAGAAGCAGCAGAAGGGGCCATCCGAATGGCACATCAAGATAAGCAAGGCAACGTAGCTGTCAGCAATCAGTTGTCAGCAATCAGCTATGAGTCTTCAGCTGTGGGCGATCATGCAATCCGGCGGCTGGCCGGGGGCCTGAACCCTTAACGCTGGCCCCTGACCCCTGGGCTGAGAGCTGATGGCTGATAGCTGACAGCTTATCTTAGAAAGGACACTGTATCGGATGACGGAGATAACCAAGGATACGCTTATTGGAGACGTCATAAAGACTTACCCCTGGGCGGAGACGGTGATCGAGAAGTACTTCGGGAGAGCATGCTTCAACTGCC
>JAUYDP010000215.1 GCA_030691805.1 Dehalococcoidia bacterium
AACGGTAAGAAGCGCCAGTAACGCCAGTGAGAGAGGGAGCCAGCGGGCGCGCAAGGCGTTGATACCGGAGGAAATCAGCAGATAAAAGGCCGGTGCCACGAACAAGAAGTATCGGCTCCCACCGTAGATGGGTTTGTCGAAGGAAATCAGGTAGGCGACCAGGATGGGTGAGAACAGATAGACGGCCAGCAGCAGGAGAGTTTGCCTGGACCCTCTTTTGATTGCAAGGGCGGTGGCGCCGACCAGTATAGATAGGAAGAAACCCGCCGCCAGGGGTATCGAAAGCGCACCTTCGACGGATTGACCGATGCTGAGGTTTATCATAATCTCCTGCATCATGGGAAGCAGCGGAATGTGGCGCCTCCACGGCTCATCGTTTGTGGCATAAACGCGGAGCATCACCATGGCCCAAGGAGCGAAGATGACCGCTACGCAGGCCTGGGAGAGTAGCCACTTGAGAAGGAAGCTGGTTCGCCGGAGACGGGTTAGCACAACAATAGCGTTCTGCAAGAAGATGACGAGCAAGCCGAAGTAATGCACGTACAGGAGGGCCGCCGAGCTTAACACCAGAGCGCACCAGTAGAGAACGCTTCGTTTGGAATAGCGCTTGGCCTCTGGACCAGCCAGTCCGAAGCCCCCCACTTCCGTAAAGGCGCACATAGACGTAAGACTGAGAAAGGCGATGAGGGAATACATCCTGGCCTCTTGCCCGTAGTAGACCTGAAAAGGGGCTATGGCGGTTAAGACGGCCGCTGTCGCGCCCACTCCTTTGCCTAGAAGCCGGGCTCCTAGCCGGTAGGTAAGTGGTACCAGTAGCACCGAGAAGAATAAGGAGGCGAAGCGAAGGGCGTACTCACTCTGCCCGGTCAGCAAAATCCAGAAGTGGACGATATAGTAGTACAGAGGAGGGTGCACGTCCCCGGAGGTTATCCGGGTGATGGATGCGATGTCCTGGCTGGATAGGAATATGGTGAAGTTCTCGTCAACCCAAATGCTCTGCCAATCTATGCGGTAGGCGCGCAGTGCGAAAGCCAGCAGCGCCAAGAGAGACAGGCCCAACAGGAGAGAGAGTGGCCTGCATCCAGGCCCTTGCGGTCGTTCCATATGCCTTCCCGGAAGCCAGATTGGCCCCATCTTACGATAGGGATCGGGCGCCGGTCAATGGGGAGGGAGGCTGATACTTAACCTATGCTATTGCCACGCGGGGCAGCTTCTAGGTTCGCCGTTCTCCAGCCGCCAGAACTTCTTAAGCAAAGGAAAGGTATCGTCTACCGGCTGGCCATCGCCGTACATGAGCCCCCACTTGAGGTCGGTTGGCTCCGGCCCTTCTACGGTCCAGGCGTATGGAGCGCCGCCGAGTACGTAGGACGGATAGCCCCGGATAGTCCACCACATAGCGAGGTAACCAGCGGCGCGGTCGCCATGGAAGTCCGGTTCGGCGCCGAATTCAGTTATTAACAATGGCCGGTTGAGGCCGTAGGTTGGCCAATCGAGCAGTATGCGCTCCAGATTATCTGAATAGATGTTCATTCCATACAGCAGCCAGGGACGCTCCGGTGCATCGCCTTGCCATAAGACGCTTATTTCCGAAACGAAATAGTCCTCGGCCTCCCGGTAGATGACGGGATGGTTCGGGTCAAGTATATGAATTAGGTCGGCCAACTGGAGGTAGAACAGGCCGAAGGCCTCGCGGTCCTCCGCCGCTGGCATCTCCATTAGTACCTCGTTACCAACCCCCCACATACGCAGCGCAGGGTGGTCTTTGAACCTCATGACCTTGGCCGCCGCCTGTTCAAGAAGGTCCAGCGTAAACGCCTCATCGCGGTAGTCACCATCTCCGGGCAGATAGAATGGCATGACTACCCCAATGCCGTATTTATTGGCGTAGTCCAGGGTAAGCTCGTCGAACTTGTCCTGCTCGTAGCCCTTGTCGGCGTCCCAACCTATGATGTGATTGACGCCGGCTTGACATAAGATGCGGAAGTCGCGATCGTAGCTGGCCGCCCGCTCTTCGTCTGACAAATAACGATAGATGGGGTTGTATCCCATGCCGATGAACACCTGGGGCTGGCCACTCACCAGGTAACGGAAAGAGCCATCGCCCATGTCCTCTATTATGGTCGTATTAGGGATAGGAAGCTCATCCGGTTCCCACGGGCCTTCGGCCAAGCCGGTCACTGGGCCCGGTGTAGTGGCGAGGCATGCCTCGCTGCTACGTGGTTCCAATGGGCCTTCGGCCAAGCCGGTCACTGGGCCCGTGCTGAGCGTAATTACCAGTGCCAACGTGGCGAGGGTCAGCCGCCATAACGGCAAACGGCCGACAAGGTGCGCCAGGCTCAAATCCGGGGAGTTCCTTTCATTCTGTCCATACATATAGATATCATCCAATGGTGCGATTTGTTTCATTGGCGGAATGGGCGGTAGGGGAGGCTTGTCACGAACGCCACGCTCAATAGCTCTTAGTGTAAGGCCGGCGATAGAGGGATAACGTCAAGCTTTAGGGAGGTTATTCGGTTGCCCGGAATACCTCTTCGTTGAGGTCCAGGTTATGGCGGTAGACTTTGCCCAGGGCGGAGAGGGAGCGATCTACCGGCTGGCCGTCCGCGGTCACCAGGCCCATGACCCGGTCAATAGCCTCTGGCCCGTTGGTTGTCCAGACGTAGGCAAAGGCCCCCAGCACCGAGGCTTCTTGTTTGGCGATGCATCTGAGCATTTTAACGTATCCCTTGGGCCGGTCTTCCAGGCTGAGACCCGTAGGGGCAAACTCCGAGA
>JAUYDP010000220.1 GCA_030691805.1 Dehalococcoidia bacterium
CGAAGTAGTCAGGCTGCTGGCGGGCTTGCGGATGGTCGGGTCGGTATCGCTGCTCCAGGTTTTCTTGATTATATCCATCTCAACCGGGTATGACCTCGTGCACACCGCCCACAGGACGTCTTCCAGGTCGTATATGTCTATGTCATCGTCCACCACAATGGTGTATCTGCCCTGCATAGCCCCGGCTCTGGTCTGAGTGGCCACTACTCCCGCCATGGTGGCGTGCCCGGCGTACCGCTGCTCTATAGCCACAACGGCCAGGTGGCGCGACCCCCCAACCTGCGGGTACCACACCCCCTTGACGCCCGGCACGTTGGCGCTGAGTAATTCGCTATAGAGAAGAGCCGACCTCAGAACGGACCGCGAGAATGATTGGTCGGCCCAGGCGGCCTTGGCCGGTGGGCACCCGGTAAGTATCGGATCGTTCCTGTAATATAGCCTTTCTGCTTTGAGACATGGCCGCTCCACCGCTCCGCCGGCATAGTAGCCGGGCCACTCTCCAAAAGGTCCCTCGAGCCTGGTCTCACCCGGATACAAAAAGCCCTCTATCGCCACCTCCGCATATGCCGGGATGGGCAGCCCCGTGACTTTGCCCGTTACTACCGGGACGCTCTCACCCCTTATAGCGCCGATAAAGTTGAGCTCCGCTACATCTTGTGGTATCTCCTGAGCAGCAATAAGAAACGTGAGGGGATCATTGCCGTAAACAAAAACCGCTGGACAGGGCTCGCCCCGCTCAAAGTACTTGTCCATATGGAGCCGGCCATGGTGCCCCGGAGCTATATATAAGCCAACGGTTCTACGGTCCAGCACTTGCGATCGGTAGGTACCGACGTTGAGAAGGCCGGTAGCTATGTCCCGGGTTATGAACTGGTCAGCGGTGCCGATGTAGGGTCCACCGTCGAAATCGTGCCACATCGGGGCAGGGAATATGCCCAGGTCTATTGCATCAGCCTCCACCACGTTCTCCAGGATCGGCCCGCTCTCGACGACGGCAGGCGGGAAGTCCACCGAACGTTGCGCCCATTCCGTTACCTTCTTAGTCAAGGCCTCGACCGTATGCTTGATGGTGTAGCTCAAAGGCAAGCCGACGGAGAGGTTAAAGGTTCTGATATTAGACACCAGGTTGGTCGCCATCCTGAAACCCGGCGGGTACCCTTCGACGTTTTGAAATAGTACGGCCGGGCCCTCATTCCGGGACGTTATCTGGCTGACGGGGCCGAAATCTTTGGTTTGAACGCCGTCAATGACGACCAGCTCGCCAATCTCCTGAGCTCTGTCCATCCACCCTCGCAAGTCCTGTGGCATGGTCCTATCCCCCTTAAAGAATTCGCCGTTGACTTGGATACGGCTGTCGTCCCCCCCAACCCAGGGCAAGGGCTTCCGCGGCGGCCACCAGCCGCCGGGTTCGCTCGTCCATTACTTGGGCGAGCAGTTCGCATCTTCGCTTGATCCCATCGGACTCGACCATGCTCGCAAGTATACATCACTCGACACAGAATCGCTAAACTTATTCCGTAGCGGACTCTTACCCCAAGAATGGGCTGGTTCTATGCTTTGGGAATGCCAGCAGAGGGGGATGAGGACGAGTTTTCACCCCAAAAAATTCTTGAGGGTTCCCCTCCTTATGTGCTAGAATCAGTAACTACTCAGCCACTAAGACACCAAGGCACAAAGAAAGTTATGGAATACAAGCCTCTTTCAGAGAGTGAAGAAGAAATAGCAAAGGCCATTCATGTAAATCCTATTTGGGAGACTAACCTTCTCAGGCATCTGAAACTGACGGGTACACGACTTGGCTTTCTGAGTAATTTCAACGTGCCGGTGATAAAAAAGGGGGTCAAACGATTTGTTGTCTGATTTCCTTCGTGTCTTTGTGACTTTGTGGCTGAGTAGGTACCATTCCGTTTGTGAGGTGAATGATGAAATACCGGGCGGTGATAAAGCAAACCGGCGATTGGTGGATTGGGTGGTTGGTGGATCTCCCCGGCGTCAACGCGCAGGAGCGCACGCGTGGTCGAGTCGTCGAGTCGTTGCGCATCGGAGCGCAAGAAATGTTGGAGACCGAGGTCCCGTTTGAAGCGGATGCCGTGATGACGACTCTAGAGATACCCACGCCTGCATGGGCGTTTGACCCAATGAGTGCTGTATAAGAAATGTGAGCTTGATCCCCAATAGACCTGGGACCGACATGCAATTTAGCCCTACCCCTGAATCGCTGATTTTGGGAATTGCGATCAATACAGGGATTAAGCTATATTAGTTCTACTAGGTATCAGTTTCACTTCGTCGACATCGGTGGCAGAACGGATGCGGTCATGAGTCCTAGGCTACCACGCATTACGGCAACACAATTGGTGAGGGCTTTGCACCGTGCCGGATGGGACGACCATCACCAGACGGGCTCACATTTGTTCTTGCGCCACCCGAGCCGACCGGGTACGGTGGTTGTGCCGGTCCACGCCAGGAAGATCATCAAGCCCAAGGTTCTGCAAAGCATTCTCGACCAGGCTGGCCTCGGCGCTGACGAGCTTAAGGACCGGCTGTAGGGGGAACAATGAGGAAGAGAGAGTACACCGTTGTCTTGATTCCGGAACCCGAGGAAGGTGGCTACTCGGTGATCGTGCCTGCCTTGCCTGGGTGCGTCACTCAGGGAGAGACGATCGAGGAAGCCATCGCGATGGCCCAGGATGCCATTGCTGGCTGGATCACCGTGGCAGAGAGACACGGCGAGTCCATACCGGAGGAGACGCAGCATCCCATATCGGTCACCATCAGTGTGGCAGCGTAGCTCGGGATGTCGTTCCCTTTGAAGTGAACCGGGCGCGGCAGAAACCAAGCGAAAACGGCTCTACGCCAATTAAAGTGGGAATCACCCAGTCCGCTGCAGGTTAGGGTGGTAGCCCTGGCAGGACTCGAACCTGCGCACACGGTTTAGGAAACCGCTGCTCTATCCTCTGAGCTACAGGGCCACGAAACTGCGCTCGGCCCGGTCGGAGGGGCTTCAATAACGCCTGACACCGGCTTGCCACGTATTATTCTATCACAAGTGCCCCAATAGGCAAGGTTAGCTACGTCAATTAGCTACCTCAATTACTAGCACTCCTCAGACAACTTTGAATGGCAATATTTACCCGTATTATAATGGCCTTGACCCCCATGTTCCGGGATCTATGGCAACACGGCAATTGCCAGTATTAGGACCGGGTATCTTTCGTAAGGTCTCGATTCACTTATTGGCCGCACCCACGATCCGTCGTTCCTCCTCCGTTAGGCCGTAAAGCTCGTACACCAGGCTATCAATCTCTGAGTCGGTTCGGGAGATTTCGTTTTGGATGTCATTGGTTGCGCTTGTGGCTAGTTGCGCTCTCGCCAGGCGCGCCTGCAATTCAATCATGCGCTCTACGTGACTCACCAGGCTGCCGTACATCTCTTTTTCAGCTATTTTGCCAAAATCAATAGTGCGGATGGGAAGGGGTGCTAGGAATTGCCGGCTGTAAGCGAAATAGCCTCCTCGGAAGGGGGAACTAATCCCATGTAGATAATAGTCCGAGACTTTGCTGTTGAGCACGGCAAGCACGTATAGCGGCGAAAGCTTGATCTGTGGCTTCAAGGCTATGCCGTAGCCACCACCGCCACCACCACCGCTGCCGACGAAGTAGTACTTTCCCTGCGAATCGTAGGAGTACGACGCATTCCTGGCTATGCTAGGAGTTAGGATCTTTGGCCTATCGAAGGAGTTCAAGTTCTTGGGGTAAACATAACCATACCAGCCGTCGTGGCGCATTTTCCCGCCCTCGCGATCTTCCAGTGCCTGGCGGTTATCCATTAGGTATTGCCACGTGCGTGACCACTGCTTTTCAAACCGCGCGTGCCCTATCAGCTCGTATTGGCCGCTATATCCATGATATGGGAAAAGAACAAGAAGGTTCGAGGTTTGGAAACAATAGCGGCGCATGTGAAGGGATCCCTTTAGAAGGGGATGAAACAGGTCAGGTTCCAACTCATAGGTCTTCCCGTTGGCACGGCATAACACCCTCAAATTGCCGTCAGGCAGCAATTCCCTCCTCTCAACAAAATATACCTTGTCAGCGCTCGTCACGAGCCCCTGAAAGATCCTCTCGGCTATCTCGCCTAAGGATACAGCCCTGGCCGAGAGCTTTTGCATGAGAGGCTGCCTCTCCCCATCTGGTGGCCAGATGCCGTTAAGCAGAGCATCTTGGGACGCTAGATGCTCTACAAGGTCAGACGGGTCGCCTAGACTGCCCTTCCCCGTCTCCGGCTCCTTACGGAGGAGCGCGTAGTAGAACGGCTTTTCCTCTCTCTCCTTGTGGAACATGAGTAAGATAGGGTAGGTCGTCGCCCCTCCGAACACCTGGAGGGCGGACAGATCAATTAACTGGTCCAGTGTACAATCCCGATGAATGTGCTGGCGAAGCTTTTGACCGTATATTGACTTGAGGAACTTGCCAGAGGTTATGAACCCGAAGCGTCCCCCCTTCTTTAAGAGCCGCGTGGCCTGCTCTATAAACAGGATATACAGATCAAACGAACCAAACGATGTCTCGAAATGGTCCCGGAAATAATCCCTCTCATTCTCTGGAAGACCCTGGATACGAACGTAGGGCGGATTACCGACGACTACATCGAAGCCTCCGCGGGCCATAATTTCCGGGAACTCGCTTTCCCATTTGAAGGGGCGCTTATCAGGCCAGGCTTCGCCAAAGTAGGATTTAAGCTCTCCTTCGCCTCCGGAGATGAGAGAATTGCCAACATTAACATTCTGGTTAAGGATTAGAGGCAGTTTCTTATGCCTGGAGTCTCCGAAGACCTGCATGGTCAAGTTAACAGCCGCAATCTCCGCCGCTTCTGGGTCCAGGTCCACACCGAAGAGGTGCTCTTCCAGGATGACCTGGGGAAAGTCGAGCACGGGCTGCGGGAGGTGCTTTAGGCGCTCCAGGCGCTCGAACATATCCGGGGCCGCCAGGTCGGCTACCAGGCGGGTCTGCTCGTCAAGAATAGCTTGGTTCAGGCGACGATAGAAGTCTGCCAGGACTTGGTAGGCATAGATGAGGAAGGAACCGGACCCACACGCGGGGTCCACTACCGCAAGGCCCCGTACCATCTCTATGGCCCGGAGGTTGTGTTCCTCCTCTAATTCGATTAGGCGGCGTCCGAGGGTGTGGTCAACGATGTACTCGACGACCCAACGAGGGGTATAGTAGATGCCGCGGCCTTTGCGTATATCCCGCCGCTCTTCGTCTTGTATCTCGCCCTGGCGCAAACTCAGCTTGGTTCCCAGGTAGCTCTCATAGGTGTTGCCCAAGATATCTGAGGTGAACTTGCGGAATGAGATGCGGTTCATCTCCTCGATAACTTGGGCCAGCGGCTCGTTCGGGAGCACAATTTGCTCGCAAGCGTGGCCGGGGGCGAAGAGGCTGGTGTTGTGATGTTCGTCCATCATGCGCGATAAAGCAATAAAGTCACGCAAAAGGTGATCAGGCCGCGCATAGGCGCCACGATTGCGGTAACCGGCCAGCATTGAATCTAAGAGGTCGTGGGTCAATAGAACTTCTTTGTCGTCCCCATAACGCACTATTATTAGCCGGTCCAACAGGCGTTGCACCACTTCCATCAGCCGTTGGAAGTCGAAGGTATCGCCTTTTTGCAGGACGGGGTTAGCGGCGTTGTGGTCGTGGATAGCGTTGGCCAACTTGAGACGCCAGCGACGAAGGGCAGCGAGGAACTCCAGGTCTACATCCTTCTTCTCAAGCTGCCCCTCCCACCATGGCAGACTGCCCCGCTTTACCTCCTCCGGCGAGAGACGCCACAGGGCCTCGAAGTTGTCCAGGTAGTCCTGCAGGCGGTCGAAAGCGTAGATGAGGCGCTCGTGGTCGGCATTGAAGACATGCAGCCGCTCAAAATTGGTTAGAATGGCGTAGGTGATCTTCTTGCCCCGGGCGTAGCGAAACGCCTGCTTCTCTTCTGTCGTGCGATCGCCCGTACGCTGTGAAGAAGGCGGGATCATACCGAAGCGCTTGGTTTCG
>JAUYDP010000248.1 GCA_030691805.1 Dehalococcoidia bacterium
CGTCTAAAACTGTGTTTTGTATATCAGCATCACGGGTAACGGCCAAGATAAACCGCCATCGAAAAACGACCGAATAACGACCGAATAACGACCGAATAACCATTGAAAAACCATCGAACCACCACCAACTACCACCAACCATAATCAAGCACAATCCACCACCATCAAGCACTACAAGGCACCATCTTCCAGCCGCCTCCGCACGTTATGTGCAAATTCCTCTGCGTCACCATCCAGGCGGCCGGCCATAATCTGGCCCAGCAGCTTCTCCAGGGAGCCTTTGCCCTTGACCACGGAGCGGTAGGTGACCTCGGTCTGCTCCGGCGAGACGGCCCGCAGGTCCATGCTCCCCTCCAGGCGCAACTCCGGCGATTCGGCCTCGAAGGCCGCCCGCTGAGGAGGCTGGAAATCGGTGGCGCGAGCGCGGGCCTGGATGGTCTTGCTGATGGGGCCAACCTTGACCTTGACCGTCCATTCGGACTCGGTCTCGCTCAGCACCTGGACCTTTTCGCAGCCGGGCAGGCAAGACCCCACCTTAACCATATCGCTGAGGAAGTCCCACACGGTCTCGATGGGCTTGTTAATCAGAAAGACCTTTTCGGCTTTAGGCATGATATCTTCTCCGTTGAGACTCAGCCACACGCACGCTCCATCCGTTGAGAATTGGCCATCAGCAACAGCCCTCTACTCTTCCTCTTCGTTCCGCCCTACTCCCAGGTCTTCCAGGACCACCTTGGCGGTGTTGTGGCCGGGGATACAGGTGATGCCCCCGCCCGGGTGGGTGCCGGCTCCCGTCAGGTAGAGGCCCCGAATGGGGGTGCGGTAGCGGGATATCTCCGGCAGGGGGCGGAACCCAAACATCTGGTTCAGGGTGGAGTCTATATGGTAGCCCTGGCCCTTGATGTTCCCCGTGCGCCGCTCCTCGTCCACGGGGCTGGTGACCCGCCGGGCGATTACCGCTTTCCGGACGTTGGGGGCGTACTGGGCCAGGGTCTCGATCATGCTGTCGGCCACCTCTTCCTTGATGCTTTCCCAGTCCCGTCCGCCGGCCAGCTCGTAGGGGGCGAACTGGAAGAGGTAGAGGGTGTGCATTCCGGGCGGCGCCAGGCTGGGATCCAGGGCCGAGGCGCAGACGGACCAGAGGGCCGGCTGGCGAGGGGGAATGCCCTGCTTGGCGTCGTCGAAGGCGGTCTCCAGGTACTGGACTGAGGGGCAGATGATGTGCGAACCGATGCTGGCCTCCCGTCCCACTTCGTACTTCTCGAAGCGGGGGAGCTCGCTTAGAGCACAGTCCACCTTCATCATGGACACGTTGGATATGGCGATATGGCCCGCTCGACGCCGCAGCTTTTCGTCCACGTGCTCCGGGCCGATCAGCCTCGTGAAGACCCGCCGGGCGTCAATGCTGGGGACGACCGCCTTCGTGGCCCGGTATTCGCGGCCGTCCGCCAGGCGGACCCCCACCGCTGTCCCGCTCTCCACCAGTATCTGGGTTACTTCCGCGTCGGTCTGGACGGCGCCGCCGTAGCTCTCCACCATGGCTGCCATGGCCTGGGTGAGCATGCCGGAGCCTCCCTTGGGGCGGTGCACCCCGGAGCGGTGGGCTATCTCGATGAGGGTGGTGGTAACTGAGGTGCCTATCTGCGACGGCGGTGTGCCGAGCTGTCCGGCGATCCAGGCGATGGGGGCTTTGACATATTCGCTCTCGAACCACTCGTCCAGAAGTTGCTGCGGGCTGAGGAGCAGCACTCGCATGAACTCGTCGGCCTCGTCGCCCTCCATCAAGCCGGCCAGCAGATTGAAGGAAGGGGGCGGCGAGAAGCGCAGCGGGTCCAGTAGCAAGGCGGCGTAGCGCCAGTGCTCGACGAAGCGGGCGTAGGCCTCGGCATCCCGCGGCGAGAAGCGGGCGATCTCACGGCAGGTGCGCTCCATATCGCGATAAATGAAGAAGTAGGTCCCGTCCGGGAAGGGGCAGAAGAACATGGGGTCCACGGCCAGGTATTGGAGTCCGAAACGGGCCACTTCCAGGTGCTTGAGGACCGGGACCTTCTCGTTCAGGAAGTGGTCCACGGAGCAGGTGTTCACCTTGAAGCCGGGGGCGCCGGGGATGGACTCCTCCGTGGTTGCTCCCCCACCCACCACCCTGCGCCGCTCCAGCACCAGCACCCGCAGCCCGGCCTTGGCCAGGTATCCGGCGCAGGTCAGGCCGTTATGGCCCGCGCCGATGATGATGACGTCATAATCCGGCATAGTAATCCTCGCTCATATAACAATTCTCAACGGATGCGCGACACTTAAGAGGCGAAACTCCCGAACAAGTAGTCCTGAATGCATCTCATGCGCCTGATTCCCAACGGATAGGTGCGTGTCAAGGGGGTTTCTTCCGATAATAACTTCCCTCCAATAGAGCCAAACGGATAGCGGACGTTCCATATCCGTTATCCGTTTTCCCAATCCGTTATCCGTTGGGAAATCTTAGCATCGCAATAATATTACAGGAATACGCATATTGGGGGTAGCGTGCTGAGGAAGCCGACCGGAAGTCAGAAAGGGGTCACCATGCTCCCGATAGGACTCCATGAGCTTGCGGGCCACGTCCTGGGCTATCTCCAGGGTCTCCGCCACGGTACGGCCTTGTGCCACGAGACCAGGTAGTTCGGCGCTGGTGGCCAGGTACCCTCCTTCTGGCAGCTCTTCTAAGTGTATGGCAACCAATAACTCTTTCATGAGATATGCCTCATCGTTGTTTCAATCAGGAGCTCTTACTAAGTCGAAATCGAGAGGTCTCCCATGCAATGTGCAAACATTCAAGATTGAGAAACCGATGACCTGCCCATTCAAATCCACCTTTGCCATTACCTGGTCGCAGCTTGTCTCACGGAAGTAGCCTTCTTTCTGCTCGAACATTACCTCAATGAAGTCAGCCTCGGAGTCATACCAGACTCTTACTTTGTTCATAGAAATACCGAGTGAATTCGGCGCTGGGCGCCAACGGTAGCGCCGAATTTATTCGGCAGAAACGCCATGCGTCACGAGCCACGCGGACTCACAGAACATGCCCAATCGGCGCCATGCCGCTCTAGCACCCCCCCGACTTCGCCAGCACCGGCTGGCGGTCGAAGAGGCCGAATACCTCCCGCATGGCGCCCATCATCTCGCCCAGGGTGGCGTTGGCCCGGGCCGCCTCGATCAGGAGGGGCATGACGGGAACGGACTGCTCCGAGG
>JAUYDP010000253.1 GCA_030691805.1 Dehalococcoidia bacterium
AAAGCTGTTGAAAGCTAAAGTTCAGCGTCAAATCACCACGTGCGGATTCAGCGTTTTATGTTTATAATAGAATTCATATGCGACTTGAGAAGCTTCGATCTCGCGTAATGGAGGCTTGCTTTGCGTGTCTACTATTGGTGTCGGTCGCGGTCGGCCTCAATCCTTCGCCGGCCGGCTCGATGCGCAGCCAGAGCGTTCCTTTGCGAGGCCTAGGATTCGGGATCATCTCTGAGCCGGACCGGCGAGACTCGGTTGCAGACCTCGGCTTCAATTGGGTCAAATACCTGGTCATCTGGAAGGACGCCCAGCCGCAGAAGGGAGGCGCCATAGATTTCAGCACGTATGATGATTGGGTTGACAAGGCCCGGGCCAAGGGGCTGAGAGTCCTGTTACGTATAGACGATCCTCCATCCTGGGCTACCGGAACGACGGAGAAGAATGCGCCTCCCCTTAATGACGCGGAGCTTGCAGAATTCGTGTACCAGATGGTCAATCACCTCAAGGGGCGGGTGGATGCCTGGGAGCTCTGGAACGAGCCGAATCTCAATTACGAATGGGGCTACCGGCGGCCGGACCCGGCCAGATTTACGCAGATGCTCAAAGCAGTGTATCCCCGTCTGAAGTCCGCCGACCCTCAGGCCCTGCTGATTCTGGGCGGTCTATCTACTACGGGTGGTGATTTTAACGACGATGGCAACGAGGGGCACATCGGGGATTTGGGCTACTTGACCAAGCTTGCCCAGGCCGGCGCCGCCGGCTACTTCGACGCTATCGGCTCTCATCCCTATGGAGGACCATATCCGCCCGAGCAAGATTACGATATCAACAACACTACTACCCCGGTTGGGCTTTATTTTAGGAGGTCTGAGCTTCAGCATGAGGCGTGGTTACGGGCCACCGGCCAGGATATGCCGGTATGGGTGACCGAGTTCGGTTGGATTCAAGACTTTGGACAGAACTGCACCTGGGCCGATGCGGGAAGCCCTTGGGGACGGCAGGCCCAAAAAGTCACTCCACAACAGCAGGCGGACTACCTGGTAAGAGCCTTCCAGTATGCCAGCGCCAACTGGCCGTGGATTGGCCCCATGATCATTTTCAACCTGGAAAAAGCGGTAGGCACCTCTAATTCCTGTGACAATAACTACGAGAGATATTTCGGAATTCTCAGGCCCGACGGTTCCGCCACTCCGGCTTATACCGCCTTAAAAGCTATGACCAAGGTGGACAACCAGGCGCCGGTCTCTCAAATGACATCACTTTCCAGTTATTCCACAGGGACCTTCACGGTCACCTGGAGCGCAGCCGACAATCCAGGCGGCAGCGGCATCCAGAGTTACGACGTTCAGCAGCGAGAGGGCTCAGGCTCTTGGAACAATCTTCTTCCAGGGACAACCCAGACCTCTGCTTCTGTTGCCGGTACTGACGGGCAGCGTCTATCGTTCAGGGTGCGGGCTCGGGATAAGTTGGGCAACCTGGAATCCTTCCACTCCGACGATGGGGACATTTCGACTACGGTGGACGCTACTCCTCCGAACTCCTCCGTTCTGTCATATGCCGTCCCGGTTACTTCCACCTTCTTTCCGGTCCGATGGTCAGGCTCTGATGGAGGGTCGGGACTGGCAAACTACGATGTGCAATATCGCTCAGGGATTACCGGAACTTGGACCAATCTAGTATTCGCTGTCACTTACACCCGGACCAACTTCTATAATCTTCAGGACAAGACTACTTACTTTTTCCGAAGTCGGGCGAAGGATAAGGCGAGTAACGTTGAGGCATACCCCGATGATCCGGACAGCCAGATGATATATAGCTGGACACCCTATGTCACATCAACTGTGGCACCTCCGGTATGGATGGGCCAATACGGTGGCAGTCTCGCACCCCAGAAACTTGTGCTCGCGAACTATGGGGCCTATTCAACCAACTGGCAAGCTACTGACAATGTCTCCTGGCTCTCGGTCAGCCCGACTTCCGGCACCATAGCGGCCGGATCTACCGCTACTATTACTTTACAGGCGGCCGCACCGGTAACGGGGACAGGCACGGTCAGGTTCGATGCCACAATAATCATTACCGGGACTTCGGCTTGGAACAGTCCCATTACCGTGTCAGCAACTGTTTATGCTGTTGACGTGCTTAATAGCATTTACCTGCCGTTTTTAGGCAGGTCTGCTACAGGTTGGTAGTTTCAGTTTTTTGACATAGAAGACGATGTAATTTAGACTAAGCGTCAGAACCACCGGCTGCCGCCAGGCTAGGTTAGCACAGAAGGGAGAACGCTCATCATGGATTGGGGAATGGAGAACCGGCTTGCTCAATTAATCCAGGACGACGGCCACGCCCTCTTTCTGCCCATAGACCACGGCTACTTCCAGGGGCCGACTCGCCGGCTGGAACAGCCGGGCAAGACCATCGAGCCGCTTTTGCCCTATTCCGATGCCCTGTTTGTCACCAGGGGAGTGCTGCGGGCGGCGGTGGACCCACGAAAGACCAAGCCGGTTATCCTGCGAGTCTCGGGCGGCACCAGCATGGTTGGGAAAGACCTGGCGAATGAGGGCCTGACTACCTCCATCGAGGAGGCGCTCCGTCTCAACGTTTGTGCTTTGGGAATATCCGTCTTCGTGGGAACCGACTACGAACGGCAGACCTTGCTGAACCTTTCCCAGTTGGCGAACGAGGCTGAAAGGTACGGGATTCCTGTAATGGCGGTAACCGCTGTAGGGAAGGAACTGGAGAAACGGGATGTCCGCTATCTCTCCCTTTGCTGCCGTATTGCCGCCGAGCTTGGAGCGCGGGTGGTGAAGACCTACTGGTGCGAGGACTTCGATAAGGTCGTCCAGGGCTGTCCCGTCCCGGTGGTCATGGCCGGTGGGCCTCAGGTGGACACGGAGATGGAGGTCTTCGAGTTCGTATACGACGGAATGCAGAAAGGCGCCATCGGTGTCAACTTGGGACGCAATATCTGGCAGAACGACTACCCCGTGGCTGCCATCCGGGCCATCCGGTCCATCGTGCACGAGCACGCCGCTCCCAGGGAGGCCCTGGAGATTTATGAGTCGGTAAAACGGGAGACAGTCGCCGCAAGATAGTTCACCGCAGAGACGCAGAGAACACAGAGAATTTCAATAGACGTCAACAACGTCACTAGAGTAATTATCGGTGCTGCGATTGAGGTGCACCGCGCTCTGGGGCCGGGGCTGTTGGAATCGGCCTACGAGGAGTGCTTGTGCCGGGAGCTAACGTTAAGGCAACTTCCTTTCGAGCGCCAGTGGCCACTTCCATTGGTGTACAAGGGACTCCGGCTGGACTGTGGGTATCGCCTCGACCTGGTAGTGGATAACGCTATCATCGTGGAGATTAAGGCTGTGGAGAGCTTGCAACCCATCCACGACGCGCAGCTATTAACTTACCTGCGGCTTGGCGGATGGCAAGTAGGGCTGCTGATCAACTTCAACGTTCCCGTACTCAAGCAGGGCATTCGTAGACTGGTGCTCGGCTTAGGGGAGAAATAATAAAGGAAACTCTGCGTTCTCTGCGCCTCTGCGGTGCAACAGGAGGGGGGAATGGGGTAAATAGAACGTACTCTGCGCACTCTGCGCCTCTGCGGTGAGTAGGAAGGAGGGGGCTTTGGCAGGCACACTAGACCCGGTGAAGCTCTTGGAGACTATGCTGCGCATCCGGCGCTTCGAGGAGAAGGTAGACCAGCTATTCTTCGCTGGGAAGCTGCCGGGTATGCCCCATGCCTGCACCGGTCAAGAGGCATCCGCAGCGGGGGTCTGTGCTGCGTTGGAGCCGGGTGACCTCATTACCAGCACTCACCGTGGGGAGGGTCACCTCATTGCCCGCGGCGTGGACCTTTACCGGCTCTTCGCTGAGTTGCTGGGACGCCGGGACGGCTATTCTCGAGGCAAGGGAGGCACCATGCACATCGCCGACCTCTCTATTGGTCTTCTAGGCACCACCGGGATAGTTGGAGCGGGCATTCCCATCGCGGTGGGGGCCGCCCTGGCGGCCCGTATGAAGGGGTCCGACAGGATAGTGGTGGCGTTCTTCGGAGATGGCGCCAGCAATCAGGGGGCCTTCCACGAGGCCCTGAACATGGCGGGTCTCTGGAAGCTGCCGGTGGTCTTCGCCTGTGAAAATAACCTTTACGGCATGTCCGTGGCCCAGTGGCGTCATCAGGCCATAAAGGACATCGCCGTGCGAGCCCAGGCCTACGGCTTTCTGGGAGAGGTGGTGGATGGAAACGCCGTTCTCGACGTGCTGGAAGCAGCCAGCCGTGCGGTAGCCAGGGCTAGGGTTGGTGAGGGCCCCACTCTACTGGAAATGAAGACCTACCGCTGGTGCGGCCACTACGGGGCGGACCCCGGCACTTCCTATCGAAAAGCCGAGGAGGTGGCCGCCTGGAAGGAGCGCTGTCCGGTCAAGCGCCATACCGAGTTGCTGCTTAAGCAGGGTGCAATAACGGAGAGCGAACTGGAGGAGCTCCAGGAAAGGATCTCTAACGAGGTAGATGAGGCCGCCAATCGGGCACTAGAATGCCCGGAACCCCCTCTGGAAGCCGCCCAGGAGGACCTCTATCAGGCAGGAGGTCTGCCATGAGGGAACTGACCTACCGGGAGGCTATCCAGGAGGCCCTGCGCCAGGAGATGCGTCGGGACCCAAGGGTGTTTCTTATAGGGGAAGATATCGCCTATATGGGCGGTTCTTATGGGGTTACCAAGGGATTCTGCGACGAGTTCGGCGAGGAGCGGGTAAGGGATACCCCCATCTCCGAGTCCGCAATAATGGGGGCGGCTATCGGTGCTTCCTTGAACGGGATGCTTCCCGTAGCAGAGATATCGCTTTGCGATTTCCTGATGGTCTGCATGGACCAGGTGGTGAACCAGGCTGCCAAGTACCGGTACACCACGGGCGGGGCGGTGAACCTGCCTATGGTTATCCGCACCAGTTACGGCGCTCGTGGGGGTGTTGGTCCTCAGCACACCCAGAACCTGTATGCGATGCTGCTTCAGGCCCCAGGGCTGAAGATAGTCCTGCCGACTACACCCTACGATGCCAAGGGGATGATGCTGGCGGCCATCCGTGACCCGGACCCGGTCTTCTTCTTCGAGCACCGGTTCCTGTATGGCCTCAAAGGTCCCGTTCCCGAGGACGACTACGTGGCGCCGCTGGGCCAGGCCCAGGTCAGGAGGGAGGGCGGGGACTTGAGCATCGTCGCCACGGGAAAGATGGTACACGAATCCCTGGCGGCCGCAGAGAAGCTGGCGGGGCGTGGCATACAGACGGAAGTGGTAGACGTTCGCTGTCTGGCGCCCCTGGACCGGGAGACGATCTGCCGGTCGGTTATAAAGACCGGGCGGGCATTAGTGGTTGACGAGGCGCCCCAGACCGGTGGGATCTCGGGGGAGATTGGTATGACCATAGTCGAAGGTTGCTTCGATTACCTGGACGCCCCGGTGGCCCGCCTCGGCGCCAAAGATTTCCCCATGCCTTTCAACCATGCCTTGGCGAACAGCCTGATTCCCAACCAGCAGGACATACTTCGGGCCTGCCTTCGACTTTTGGGCAAGGAGGACTGAATGGACCTGACCCTGCCCAGGCTGACTCAGACCATGGAATCGGCCAGAGTCATGGAATGGCTGCGGGCGGAGGGCGAGTTGGTACAGAAGGCTGAAGCGCTTCTAGTGGTCGAGACGGATAAGGCCGCCGTGGAGATCGAGGCCCCAGTTTCTGGCCTTTTAGGGCAGGTTATATCAAGGGTAGGGGACGTGGTGGCGGTTGGGGGGCTACTGTGTGTTATACAGGAGGTTTCGGCGGATGGCGGCGACCATGCCCTGGTTTCGCCCCTGGCCCGGAAACTAGCCCAGCAACATGGCGTGGACCTGGCCCTTTTACAGGGAACCGGGCCGGGCGGCCGGATTGTCCGTGAGGATGTACAGCGGGCCCTGGAGGTGAGCGAAGTCCCAAGAGGGTCCCAGACATCTCCACCGCCAGCGCCTCAGGCGGGGCTGGAAAGCCCCGCCTATCCGAAACCCAGTTCATTGGATAGCCGGTCCTTTCCAGAGCCGACAAGCCAAAGGGATGCAGGGTCCCAAACATTGGATAGCCGGCCCTTTCCAGAGCCGACAAGCCAAAGGGATGCAGGGTCCCAAACATTGGATAGCCGGTCCTTTCCAGGACCGGTGGTAGGACAGGAAGGGCCTGAGAGGGAGCTAGAGAGCCTGGCTGCGCCGGTATCCGACATGCGCCGGGCCATAGCCCATCAGATGGCCCTCAGCGCTCATACCACGGCCAGGGTCACGCTTTTCATGGAGGTGGACATGACGGCGGCCATGGCCTTGCGGGAGGAGTTGGCGCCCCAATTCCTGGCGCAGCATCAGGCGCGCCTTAGCCCCACGCATCTCATAATAGTGGCAACAGCACGGGCTTTGAAAAAGCACCACATTATGAATGCCCGGTGGAGCGATGACACGGTCCAGGTTATGCCGGAGATCAATATAGGCATCGCGGTAGCCCTGGAAGAGGGCCTGGTTGTTCCCGTGTTGCGCCGGGCCGATGATCTTAGCTTGTTACAGGTAGGCCAGGCTGAGGCCCGACTCACGGATCGGGCCAGGGCCCGCACACTATCGGTGGAAGAGTTCACCGGAGGCACTTTCACCATAACCAATCTGGGTATGTTTGGGGTAGACTGTTTCACGCCCATTATTAATTCCCCCGAGGCGGCAATTCTGGGAATCGGCCGAATTGCCGAGCGTCCCGCCGTGCGGGAAGGACGTATTGTCCCTCGCAGCCTCATGAACCTATGTCTTTCATTTGACCATCGCGTAGTAGACGGTGCTCCAGCGGCCGCCTTCCTGGCAAGCGTCAGAGACCTGTTAGAGGGACCTCAATTGCTGGTGGCGGGATAAC
>JAUYDP010000360.1 GCA_030691805.1 Dehalococcoidia bacterium
AGGTTCCTAAGGACGTGTGGACCCCATCTATACCTAAGGCCGCCATGGAGCTAATGGCCAAGGCGGCGGTAGAGTTCAAGCAGATCAAGGCCATGCCGGACTGGAAAGTCCTTGTCAACCAGAGTTTTCTGCCGGAGAACCTGAGAGACAAGAGCTACTAGAAGGGTCAAGAGTCAAGGGTTTAGGGTATAGGGTCTAGGAGTACAGCCGAAAACCCTAGAAACATGGCCCTGGGCACCAAGTTTCAAACGTGGTTTTGGCCCTGGAATTCGGCCAGTTGGTACTTCTCGGCCGGATTCCTAGGGTCTAGGAGTACAGCCGAAAACCGGGAAATGGCGTCTCTATTGCTAACTTCCGAACGTGATTTTGCGCCGGAATTCTGGCAAATGAGACTTTCCGGCCGGACTTCTAGGGTATAGGGGAAAGCGTAGAGGGGACGCGCACCAGGCATTGTGCTCAAGGCCGGTCCGTGGAGGGGGAACAACTATATCTGCGAGGAATGCCCCGGAATCTCTGGCGCCGGAGCCAGGAAGCCATAACGCGGAATATCGTAGAGAGTGTTGAATAATCGGATAGGAAACTCTGTTGCAAATTGCAAACGGCGTGGTGGGGTGGTGGCGCGGTCTTTAATACGCTTGGTTCATCGCTGATATAAACGGGGGTTTCGGACCAATATGAAAGACAAGACCTGTTTGTCCTTATGGCAAGTCGCCATGACTTACAACCTGCGCGCGCCCGACGGGACGGTTACCGATCTGGAGGCAATCAGGGAAGTAACCCATGAGCTCCGGATGGGAGAGTTCGTGACTATCATTGGTCCTTCCGGCTGCGGCAAGTCAACCCTCCTCGAGGTGATCGCCGGCCTGCGGAAGGCAAGCGGGGGCGAGGTATATATCTGGGACCAGCGCATAACCGGCCCCCACCCCTCTATCGGCATGGTCTTCCAGGAGGAATCCACCTTCCCCTGGCGCACGGTCATGGAGAACGTGGAATTCGGGCTCGAGGTGCGGGGTGTACCCAAGAAGGAGCGGCAGAAGACGTGCCAGCGTATCATCGAGATAGTCGGCCTACATGGCTTCGAGAACAGCCACCCTAACGCCCTGTCTGGAGGCATGAAGCAACGCGTAGCCATTGCCCGGGCGCTGGCCACTGACCCCGAGATAATGCTTATGGATGAGCCCTTCGGCGCGCTGGACCAGCAGACCCGCCTCTTTATCGGACAGGAGCTGCTGCGCATCTGGGAGGAGACAGGCAAGACCATCCTCTTCGTTACCCACGACATCAACGAAGCGGTCTACCTTTCAGACCGGGTGCTGGTCATGTCCCATCGCCCCAGCGTGGTCAAAGCGGTGGTGGAGGTAGACATACCGAGGCCACGGGATACCTCCACTATCACCCTGGAGCGCTTCCATGAGCTGACCAGCGCCCTTTGGGAAACACTCCGCGTCGAATCGGAGAAAGCCCTGGGCATTACCAAAACGGAAGTCCACATCTAGGCTTGGTGAATCCGGTCTAATGCCTGAGACCTACCCCAAGATCAAGCCTCAGTGGGTGCAGTGGAGCATTATTGTAGGCTCCGTCCTTATCCTGGAAGCCCTTAGCCGGGGAGGCCTAATCCGGCGCACCATCCTGGTCCCACCCACCGAGATGGTCTATACCCTGGCCGGATTCATCGTCGCTAACCAGGTTACACCCCATTTCATCCGCACCATGGTCGAGACTTTTTCCAGCTTCGCCATCGCTGCCACGTTCGGCATTGGTATCGGAATCTTCTTCTGGAAGTTCATCCGCATTGGGAAGATGTTCGAGCCGTACATTGTCTCCATCTACGCCATGCCTCTGGTGTTGTTCTATCCGCTGCTCCTAATCTTTTTGGGGCTGGGATCCCCGCCTATCATATTTATCACAACGATAACCAGTATTATCCCTATAATTCTGAACACTACCATTGGCTTCAGGGAGATCGGAGAGGTTTTGCATAAGGTTGCTAAGAGTAACCGTTGTACCCCCTGGCAAACCTTCTCCAAAGTCCTCTTCCCAGCGGCAACACCATTTATCTTTACAGGCCTAAAGCTTGGCTTCATCTATGCCCTTATCGTTACCATCGGTATGGAGTTCATCCTTACCGACCTGGGGCTCGGCTTCCAGGTCCACCAGTATTATGATTTCTTCAATTCGCCAGCTATGTACGCGTACATTGTACTGAACCTGCTCATCGCTGTGTTAGCTAACGCTCTACTCTTTCGCGGTGAGGGTGCCGTCCGGAGGGAGCGGGCATGAGGGCTGTAGGACTCCCCCGCAGAGTAGGAGCTGAGCAACAATGGGTTATTCCCGCGGGCACTATAGTGATCGGACTGGTGGCGGTTATCCTATGGTCGCTGCTGGCCGCTTCCCCCGTGGGCTGGGTGGTAGCTTCTCCGCTTCGTGCCGTACAGATAATGATAAACGGACTGGTGGGGCCCAATCCCATGATCCTCCCCCATGCAGTCTCCTCGTTCTCAGCCGCCTTTATTGGCTTTGGCCTGGCCATCGTGGTTGGAGTCACTTGGGGGATATTCCTGGGCATCAGTTGGTACTGGCGAACCGTATGGGAGCCTATTATCCTCTCCGCCTACTCGATTCCCAAGATCATTCTCTTCCCCATATTTCTTTTTATTCTGGGAATCGGGCTCTGGGCGCAAGTAAGCATGGCCTTTATCCATGCCGTCTTCCCCATAATCGTAAACGTTATGACCGGCGTCAAAGAGGTCAATACCACTCACGTCAAGGTCGGCCATTCCTTCAAGGCCAACCCCTGGCAGATGGTAACCAAGATCTACTTCCCATCCATCGCCCTATCCCTGGTTGTCGGCCTCAGGATGGGCTTCAGCTTTGCCATCCTGGGGGTGGTCCTTTCAGAGCTATTCGCCTCACGGGAGGGCCTGGGACGTCTTATCATGCGCCGTTACGCCGTGTTGGATATCAACACCATGTACGCTGCAATCCTTCTTCTTTTCCTGGTAGCCTTCGCGGGCAACGTCCTTTTCTGGGCCTTGGAGAAGAAGCTGCGGGGTACACGCTAAGGCCACCCCCACCTTATGGTGAAACTTCAGCAGCCCAAAAAAGCTTGACAGCCTGGGGGGGTGATATACTATGAACCAAAATTACCCCAGTAGATTTTGGAAAAACTAAACTATTACATGGAGGGAAGGAGAAATGAGGTCGTTGAAAAGAGTCCTGTGGCCCTGCTTGCTGCTGGCCCTGGTGGTGGTGCCACTGGCCTCCTGCACTGCCGCCACGCCGGCAGCTACCCCGGCTGCCAAGCCTACGCCCGCGGCCGCACCGGCCGCCACGCCCGCGCCCGCAGCGACGTCTGCATCTGCGGCGCAGGACAAACCCCTGGATCCACCTTTCACGGTGAAGCTGGGTACACTGCCTATCTTTAGTGCGGTGAGTATCTATACCGCTATTGAGAAGGGCTTCTTCAAGGAGCAGGGCCTGAACATAGAGTTGGTCAACTTCGATACCGCGGCCAAGATGACCGCCCCCCTTAGCACAGGGGAGCTCCATGTGGGGGCGGGGGCCATATCTGCGGGCTTCTTCAACGCCCTCCAGCGGGGTTTGCTCCTCAAGGTAATAGCTGACTATAACAGCGCTGTTAAGCCCCCCAGCACCCTAGCCTTCGTGGCCCGTAAGGATCTGATGGATGCAGGAGCCCTCAAGGACTTCTCCGACTGGAAGGGTAAGACGGTATCCCTCAATGCCCTGGGTATCACCTCCGAAATATACCTCGACGTGGCCCTTAAGAAGGGCGGCTTAACCGTCAAGGACATTAACGTGGTGATGGTGCCCTTCGACCAGGTGGCCATAGCCATGGCCAACAAGTCGGTGGACATCTCCTTGTCCAACGAACCCTTCATCACTATGGGAATAGACCAGGGCTTCCTGGTGCGATTGAAGGATGTGGCCGAATTGGAGCCAGGCGGCCAGATCTCGGTCATTTTCTACTCTCCAGTCTTCGCCAGGGACAACCCGGAGGCAGCAAGGCGTTGGGCATTGGCTTACCTGAGAGGCATCCGGTACTATACCAAAGACCTTCAGACCAAGGAAGGGAAAGCGGAAATCATAGGTATCCTCGGGAAGTACCTTACCGTCAAAGACCCCACCTTCTACGAGCGGGTCATCTTCCCCACTAGCAACCCGGACGGATTTGTCAATGAAAAGAGTATAGCCGCACACCTGGAATGGTACGTAGCCAACGGGCAGGTGAAGGAGAAAACAGACCTGGCCACGGTGATCGACAACCAGTACGTGGAGTATGCAATCGGCAAATTGGGGAAATATCAGTAGGCATATCGTGTTGGCGTCATAGAAATTCTTTCTGAAAGGAGTCACCCTTGGCATTTCTGGACCTCAGGCAGTATCTAGATGTCTTGGAGAGCGCCGGTGAGCTTCACCGAATAAAGTCCCGCGTCAACTGGGATTCAGAGATTGGGGCCATCGCCGAAGAGGCCATAAGACGGCGGGCAGGCGCCCTTCTGTTCGAGAATATCCAGGACTATCAAAATACCCACGGTAAAAAGCTATTAATCAATACCCATGAATCTCCTAAGCGGATGGCCATGGCCCTAGGCCTACCCCCGGATACGCCGATAATGGAGATAATCAAGACCTGCAAGCAGCGGGAGAAGCAGCTCATGAAGCCCAGGGTGGTGGCCTCCGGCCCTTGTAAAGAGGTTATCCATATGGAAGGGGACGTGAACCTGCTGGAAGTGCCGGCGCCCAAGCTCCATTCCAAGGACGGGGGCCGCTACCTCCAGACCTACGGCGGCGTAGTCACGAAGGACCCGGAGTCCGACTGGACCAACGTAGGCATCTACCGCGGGATGGTGCATGATGCCACTTCCATGGGGTTCCTCTGGGTTCCTACACAGCATTGGGGCATTCACGGGCGCAAATACAAGGCGATGGGGAAACCCATGCCCATGGCCGTGACTATTGGAGCCGGAGCTCTGGCCGCTCCGACCTATTACAGCTACTTGCCGGCTGGCGTCTGCGAGTACGACCTCATGGGCGCCTTTGCCCAGGAGCCGATCGAGCTAGTACGATGCGAGACGGTGGACCTGCTGGTGCCGGCCAGCTCCGAGATCGTGCTGGAAGGAGAAATGTCACTCGACCCAGCTACTTTCCGGAAGGAAGGCCCCTTTGGTGAATATCCGGGGTACTACACCTCGGTCTGGGCCGAGCCCCGGCCGGTCTTCAAGGTTAAATGTATTACCCACCGAAAGGACCCCATCCTTCAGTGTCAAACCCCCGGGATGTACCCCCTGGAGCCTATCCCCCATCTGACCCTCATCTCCAGCGCCCAGGTCTGGAACCGCCTGGAGGCCGCCGGTATTGAGGGCATCACGGGGGTATACATCGAGCCTGCACAGCCAGCCGTAATCTACATAAGTATAGACAGCCGCTATTACGGACATTCCCGGCAGGTGGCCAGCGCCCTCTGGGGGCTGGGCCTGAACTACTCGGGCAAGTATGTCTTCATCACCGACTCAGATGTAGATATCACCAGCGCCGCCCGGGTCATGGCCGCCGTGGCCAACCGGACCCAGGCTAGCAGGGACCTGGTCATCTTTCCCGGGACCTTCGGCGGCCCCCTGGACCCCAGTATGGACCCTGAGATAAAGCGGCGGACCGGGGGCTTGGGGTCCTGGGACCGGGTCCTGATAGACGCCACCTGGCCTATGGACTGGGAGCCCAGGGAAGAGTGGGGAGGCCTGCGTCACCCGCCCGCCTGCCAGGCGGAGCCGGAGCTGGCCGAGAAGATACGGGAGAGATGGGAAAGCTACGGGATTTAGCGGTCAGTTGTCAGTGATCAGCTATCAGTTATCAGCTTTGGGACGCTCACCTCGCCGACCTATGAAGATTGAAAGCTGACGGCTGAAAGTTGATTGCTGAAAGCTATGAGAGATTTTAGGGGATTGAAGGTATGGGACAAGAGCCACCGGCTTACGCTGGCTGTATATAAGGCCACCGCGTTGTTTCCGCGGGAAGAGCTCTATGGGCTGACGGGGCAAATCAGACGCGCCTCTGCTTCTATCCCTGCCAACATTGCCGAGGGATGCGGTAGAGGCGGTGTCCCAGAGTTGGCCCACTTCCTTCAAGTGGCGATGGGATCCGCAACTGAGCTTGAGTATCACTTACTGCTTGCTCGGGACTTGAGCTTGTTGGAGGTGTCCGACTACGAAGAACTCGCCACAGAGACAACCGAGGTAAAGCGAATGCTTACGACGCTGATCAAAAGGCTGAAGCCCGCCCGGTATTAACTAGGCGCCGGAATGTCATCTATTATTGCTGAACGCTGCCAGCTAATTGCTGATAGCTGACCGCTGACCACTGACCACTGATAGCTGATAACTGATCACTGAAAACTGACTACTACAAGGAGGAACAGTGGCCTACTACAAAGACCTGAGAGAACACATTGCGGCCCTGGAGAAGGCCGGCAAGCTGCGACGGATCAAG
>JAUYDP010000391.1 GCA_030691805.1 Dehalococcoidia bacterium
ATGACTGAGGTCTGGCGGCGAACCTTCGCGCCCCTGGTGGTCAAGCAGGCCTCCGGCTGGTGAAGTAGGGCAGGCCTCTCAGCCCCCTGACGGGTGTCGAATAATGGCGGAGGCTTGGAGTTGCCCGAAGGCATGAATCCGACTTCATAACGCCCGCGGCTACCCGGGTGGCAGGGATTGGGACATGACGAGCAAGATGAACCGCATTCCGGGCGTTGCCGGCGCCATCCTTCTGATTACCCTGCTGACCCTCGGCGTTGGGTGGCACCCCGACCTGGGGGTCAGCGCTGCCTCTTGCTCCGTCTCCGGTGCCATCAGCACAGACACTGCCTGGAGCCCTGCCACGTGTGATCCACCCGGCAATGGTCCCGAAAGGTTTGACACTCACGCTGACGCCTGATATCATGATTGTGATTGATTGATTGATTGATTAAACGGAGTGTGCCTCGATGAGAACATCTCTCAAGCGAATCCCTGCAACCGAGGTCAAGACCCATTTTGGGCGGATCGTGCGAGACGTAGCCACGAACGGTACGCCCGTGGTCATCCAAACCCGAGGGCAAGACCAGGCAGCGATCGTCAGCCTCCACGATCTTCAAAGGCTTTCGTCCTCCGAGGTGGGGCCGCCCATGCAGGAACGAGAACGGGTACAGGCTGCCCTGAGAGCGGCGGGGCTGCTTAGCGAGCCGGCGCCCGAGATGCGTCGGCGAGCGGAGGACTACGACTCCCAGCATACGCCGGAGGGGCAAGAGCAGGTCCTGTCTCAACTGCGCGGTCTCCACCTGGAGCCGTCTCTTTCCGACATCATCCTGCAAGGCCGGAACTGGCGCCCGACTTCGGAACGCATCCGCAAGCAATAAGGATGGCTTGCTACCTTGACTCGAGCGCTGTCGTCAAATACTACGTGACAGAACCCGGCAGCGCCTGGGTGCGACAACGGGTCGATGGGGAAGATGCCGTCCTGCTCTCTGAGATCACCATAGCTGAAGTGGCTGCGGCTCTGGGGATCCTGCACAGGATGGGGCGGATCAGCGCGCGCCACCGACAAGACTTCTGGGAAAGGTTCGAGCGCGACTGTGCCGAGAGATACGATTTGACGCCCGTGGTTCACGAGGTGATCTACTCCGCCGCCAAGCTTTGCGACAGGCATCCCCTTAGGGCCTATGACGCTTTGCAGTTGGCAGCGGGCATGGCCTTGAGGCCAGCTTTAGCTGGGCAAGGCAGTCCCCTGGTCTTCGTGTCGGCCGATGAGTCGTTGGTCGCCGCCGCCCAGAGCGAGGGGCTGGCTGTGGATAATCCCTTCTGGCACACTGACCTGGATGTCCAGAACGCTTGAGCTTGCTAACAGCATACTCAGCCCTCGTTTCCGTCTCCGTGCCGGACATTCACAGGGCTGTCAATCCCAAGCCGGGAGACCTCCCCTCCCTTTGCCATCTTCCCCCAAATCCCCTATAATTGGTGCGTGTCCCCCCAAATGCTACAAGCCGTGGCGTTTTAGCCACCCATTTCAGCTATCAGTTGTCAGTTGTCAGTTTCCGCCCTTCCCCTATGAACTGAAAACTGAAAACTGACAGCTAAGGAGAAACCATGGTCTCAGAGATAGGCACTATAAGGGTGGTCAGGGTAGAAGACGAGGTCAAAAGCTCCTACCTGGACTACGCCATGAGCGTTATCGTTTCACGGGCCCTCCCCGACGTCCGGGACGGCCTGAAACCGGTGCATCGCCGTATCCTCTACGCCATGGAGGAGATGGGTCAACGCCATAACACCCCCTACCGCAAGAGCGCCAGGGTGGTCGGAGAGGTCCTCGGCAAGTTCCATCCCCATGGAGACGCCCCCGTTTACGAAGCGCTGGTGCGGATGGCCCAGGACTTTTCCATGCGTCACCCCTTAATCGACGGGCAGGGAAACTTCGGAAGCGTTGACAACGACCCGCCCGCCGCCATGCGGTACACTGAGGTGCGAATGGCCGCCATCGCCGATGAGATGTTGGCGGATATAGACAAAGACACCGTTAATTTCACCCCCAATTTCGATGATTCCCTCAAAGAGCCAACCGTCCTGCCCAGCCGCCTCCCCAACCTCCTGGTTAATGGGGCTTCCGGCATCGCCGTGGGCATGGCCACCAACATACCTCCCCACAACCTGGTGGAGATCGTTGACGCCGTAATCCTCCTGATCAAGGAACCGGACACCACCGCCGAGGACCTGGCGGAGATAGTGAGAGGCCCTGATTTCCCGACCGCGGCATTTATCCTGGGCCATGAAGGCATCAAAAACGCGTACACCTTCGGACAGGGGCGTGTCGTCCTTCAGGCCCGTACCCAAATCGAAGAAACCGCCAAGAACCGCCAGCATATCATCGTGCGAGAGCTGCCTTACCAGGTCAACAAGGCCGCCCTGCTGGAAAAGATAGCGGACCTGGTTAAGGCAAAGAAAATAGAGGGCATCAGCGACCTGCGGGACGAATCGGACCGGCAGGGTATGCGCATGGTCATAGAGCTAAAGAAGGATGCTCACCCGCGCAAAGTGCTAAATGCCCTCTATAAGTTCACCACCATGCGCACAGCTTTTTACGTTAACACGGTGGCGCTGGTTAACGGCGAGCCCCGCGTCCTGACCCTAAAGATGGCCCTTCTTCACTTCCTGAGTTTCCGGCGGGAGATCGTCACGCGGCGTGCCCGCTTTGACCTGGCCAGGGCCAAAGAGCGTGCCCACATATTGGAAGGCCTGCGCATTGCCCTGGACAACCTGGATGCTGTTATCGAGACCATCCGGAACTCCCAATCGGCAGAGGCCGCTAAAACCAACCTGAAGGCCAAATTTCAGCTTTCCGACCTCCAGGCCCAGGCCATCTTGGACCTGCAACTCCGCCGTCTGGCCGCCCTGGAGCGAAAGAAGATCCTGGACGAGTATGCAGAGATCATCAAGACCATTGCTTACCTGGAGGACCTGCTGGCCAACCCCGGAAAGATAGACTTCGTGATCCGGGAGGAGTTGGACGCGCTGAAGAAGAAGCACGGAGAGCCGAGACGCACCCAGATCTTGGATGTCGAGGCCCAGGACTTCAATGAGGAAGACCTGATTCAACCTCAAGAAGTGGCGGTAACCCTAAGCAGCCGTGGTTATGTCAAGAGGGTCTCCTGTGATACCTACCGGCCCCAGAGGCGAGGAGGGAGAGGGGTCACCGGGATGGCCACAAGGGAAACCGACGATGTGCGTCACCTACTCGTGGCAGACACCCTTGATAGCGTGCTTTTCTTCACCAATCGGGGCTGGGTCTTCCAGGTGAAAGCCCACGAGATCCCGGAGGCAACCCGCCAGGCCAAGGGCCTGCCTATAGTGAACCTGGTATCTTGCCAGCCCAATGAGCGAGTCACAGCGGTCGTCGCGGTCAGCAGCTTCGGAGGAGGCCGCTTCATGGTCCTGGCCACCGCCAGAGGCGAGGTAAAGAAGACAGCTCTGGAAGGATTCTCCACCACCCGTGCCATAGGCCTGGTAGCTATGGACCTGGAAGAAGGGGATGAGTTGGTAGCGGCTCGGCTGGTCGGGCCTAAGGATGATGTAATATTGGTGACCCAGGATGGTCAGGCTATGCGCTTTGGGGTAGAAAAACTTCGGCCTGCCTCCCGCTCCAGCGGTGGCGTAAGGGGCATCAAGCTTGACAAGGGAGACCAGTTGGTGACCATGTGTCTAGTAGAGCCCAATGGGTTCTTGCTGACGGTAACAGAGAACGGCTACGGTAAGCTGACGGCGGTGACGGAGTACCCTCGCCATGGCCGGGGGGGAAGCGGCGTCATCACTTTCAGGCTCACTGAAAAGACCGGGAAGATAGCAACAGCCCGTATGGTCCAGCTCGACCAGGACCTGCTCTTCCTTTCCACTGAGGGAATCGTCCTTCGCACGCCCGCGTCGGGGATCTCCCAGCAGGGACGAATCACCCAGGGGGTCACCCTGATGAATATCGGTATTCAACTGAAAAAAAAGGAGAGAGTGGTAGCGGTTAGCGCCTTAACCGGGTGCCAGGCGTAGGGGCGGGTTTGAAACCCGCCCCTACACCCTTTTCTTCTTGTTAGCTACGTAGTCCACCAGGATATACTCGCCTAACCGGTCAGGAGAGGTGAAGAAGGCCCGGCCCTTGTTGATGCGGGTCATCTGGTCAACGAAGGCCGTCAAGTACAGGCTCCGCTCCAGCATGAATACATTGATCTGGATATTTTCTTTGGTGCACCGGAGCACTTCCTTTAGCGTCTCCTCGATCGTCCGGTAAGTCGGCGGATATGAGAAGAAGACCCGTCCTCCTTCCAGATGGGCGGTAGGCTCGCCGTCGGTCACCATGATTACCTGCCGGTTGCCTCCTCGGTGCTTGGCTAAGAGCTGGCGGGAGAGCATAAGGGCGTGCTGCATGTTGGTGCCGTATACATAGTCGTCCCAAACCAGTTGCGGCAACTCTTCCGGCTTAAGAACTCTGGCAAATCCGGTGAACCCAATAATATAAAGGTTGTCCTTGGGGAACTGGGTGCGAATGAGGCTATTCAGGGCGATAGCCACCTTTTTAGCTGCCAGGACCAGGCCACGCATAAGCATCGAGCGGCTCATATCCACCAAAAGAACCGTAGAGCACTGGGTTTGGAACTCTGTGCGATAGACCTCGAAGTCCTCCGGACGCAACGAAATTGGATAGCCGGCGCCCTCCCGAGCCAGAGAGTTCATCAGGGTGCGCTCAAGATCTAACTGGAAGGCATCTCCGAACTCGTAGGGCTTGGTCTCGTCGGAGCGCTCGCCGCCCACTCCGCGGAGAGAAGATTCATGTTTACCCAAACGGTCCCGCTTCAGGTGCTGGAAAACCTCTCTCAAAGCCTTCTGGCCGATCTGACGGACCCCCTTGGGAGTCAGTTCCAACGAGTTGCCCTTTCGCTGCACATATCCGGCATCCTCTAGAAGCTTGGCCAGGTTCTTGAGCTGCTCCAACTGGTCGCGAGCATCCTCTCCCAATAGCTCCTGGACTTTTTCAGAGTCAATACCGTTCAGGTCGTAGGAGCGTTGGGCCTCTTTAAGTCCTTGTTCCAACTGGTCCATGTCCTGTAACTGTCCCATGAGGCGCATGGCTTCAGACAGGGCCAGAGGCTCGTCGCCCTGGAACGGGTATTGGGCGGGGTCCATAGGATGGAGCTGTTGCAACAAAGCGCCCATCTGGGCCAGCTCCCACTTGAGTCGGTCATCTCGCAACAAGTTGTCCATCAGGCTTTGAAGGGACTGGCGCATCTCTGGGGTCATGCTTTGGAGCAACGATTGCGCCTGGGCCATGCGCTTTTGGAGGTGTTCCATAAGCTCTTCCAGGTTGTTAATTCCCGGAGGGAAGTAACGGCCGTGTTTTTGCATGAAGCCCTGGAAGTCGGGATTTCCCCCCCTGGCCTTCTCCTGAAGCATCTTGTTAAGGTCCCGCACCATATCACGTATGCCTTGCAGGTCCTCCGGAGTCATATTCTGTAGGTTCTGCTGGATGCCCTGGAAATAATTCTCCATTACCTGCTGTTGCAGCATCTTGAGGAGGTCCTGGAACTCCTGGCGGGCTTCCCCATCCATGAACTCATAATCTGATAATGACTTAATCTTTCCGCCAGGGTCCTCGGGCAGGCTGTCCAGGTAGGCTTTCTTGCGGCTGGCGATGTTCTCCAGAAGCTGGTGGAGGCCTTGCTCTTCGTCGCCCCTCTCCGCCGCGCCTTCCCGGCTCTCGCTCAAGCGCTTCTCGATGCCCTCCTGCTCCTTCCGGATGATCTCGTCCAGCTTTTTCCGGATATCATCGAGCACAGAGTCCAGGTTGTAGCGCTCGAGCTGTTTCTGCCGTTGCTTCTGGAGACGCTGAAGAAGTTCCTGGATACCCGGAAAGCGCTCCCCCATTGGCCGGTTCAAGCCCCAGCGCATGATCCTTTGCAATATGCCCCGCAGGTCACCATCCGATAGGAGCTCGTCAGAGATAGCATCCATCAACTCTTCGGCCTCCAGGTCCCCGATGTCCTGGGTGCCGTCCCAACGAGTGTAGCGGTAAAGCATGGCTATCTCCGATAGCGGCTACGTCCCGCCATCCAGTCCTTGTTCAGTTTTTTGTTGAGGTGCAGCCCCTCCAGGATGAATTCCACGCCGGAGGCAATTATCGCTGGGTTACCTTGGGCTTGTATCTTGTCCAGGGCTTCCTTAAGACCGGGTAGCTCGGCTACCTGGTGAACGTAGTCCATGGAAGGCATATCCTCAGAAGTCTCTATGTTCAGTCCTCTGTCAAAAGCCGCCACGAGCTCCTCCAGGTCGCCTACCCTCAGGTACCGTGTAAACACCGAGGCTACCGCTCCGTGTACCAGCTTCTCCATGATCTTCTCTTCCCGGGCCTCCCCCAGGGATTCCAGCTCGATCTTCCCAAGGGACGAAGCAATCACAGCAGTAAGGTCGCTTACCCGCGGGCAGACCTGCTTCTCGCCCAGCCGGACGGACCTTTTCAGGGCATTGCTCAAGAGATTCTCGTAGTTACAGATTGAGACCCGAACACTAACCCCGGAGCGCTGGCTAATGTCGTTGTTCTTACGCGCCAGGTGGGTTATCTCAGCCACGATCTCCTTCATGTACTGAGGAACGTACGTCTCCCGCCCCTCCTCTTGGAAGGTGGTCTGCTCCTGGTCCATGATAGCCATCTCATGGTTGATGTTGCGAGGGTAGTGGGTACGCACCTGAGAGCCGAAGCGGTCCTTTAACGGAGTGATAATCCGTCCCCGGTTGGTATAGTCCTCGGGGTTGGCGCTGGCCACTACATAAATATCCAATGGAAGGCGGACTTTATAGCCCCTTATCTGGACGTCGCGCTCTTCCATGATGTTCAAGAGGCCAACCTGTATCCGCTCCGCCAGGTCCGGCAGCTCATTGAGACAAAAAACGCCCCGGTTAGTGCGAGGAACAAGGCCGTAGTGTATAGTCAACTCGTCCGAGAGGTAGCGACCCTCAGCGACCTTGATGGGGTCAACCTCTCCTATCAGGTCGGCGATAGTAGTATCTGGCGTAGCCAGCTTCTCTCCGTATCTTTGCTCTCTGCCAATCCAGACGACCTCGACGTCATCGCCCTGTTCTTCGACCTTCTGCCGGCAGGACTTACAGATAGGATTATATGGGTCATCATAGATCTCGCAGTCAGCAATGGCTGGAACTTCATCGTCCAAGAGAGATACCAGACTGCGAGCGATTCGTGACTTGGCCTGGCCTCGCTCCCCAAGCAAGATAAGGTCATGACCAGAGAGAATGGCGTTTTCCACCTGTGGTATAACGGTCTCCTGGTATCCGATGATCTTGGAGAATAACTCTTCACCAGCCTGTATCTTCCTCAGAAGGTTCTTACGCATCTCCTCCTTGACGGAGAGGACCTGGTACCCACTCCGTCGCAACTCCCCGATGGTGCTCGCTTTGCTCATTACCACCCCTTCCTGTCCACCTGCAATAATTGGGCGCCTACGACCATCATACTACCGTGTAGCGGCGAGGCATGCCTCGCACCTACAGCCAGCAATAATTGGGCGCCTACGACCATCATACTACCCCAAGAGTGGTAAAAGTCAAGTTACACCGGCAATCGCTCTACGCACCTCGAGGATGTCGGAGGCCCCCTGGTTTACAAGCCGTTCGACAAAGAGCTATTGAACCCATGTTGGCTCTGATGTATACTATCACACACAAATCAAGCGGTTATTCATCCTTCAGGGAGATGGAAAAGATGAAATTGTCCTGCACTCAAGAAGCGCTAAGCAAGGCCTTGAATATCGTAGGTCGGGCCGTAGCCACCCGAACAACGCTCCCCATAGTAACCAACGTCCTTATCTCGGCGGAGGACTCCCAGTTGCGCCTGGCCGCCACCAATCTGGAGATTGGGATCACCTATAAGATGCCCGCCACCGTAGAGGAGACTGGCGCAATTGCCATTCCGGCCCGGCTAATAACAGAGCTAGTCCATTCTCTACCCAACGAGCGAATTGACCTGGAAGTGTCCCAACAAAACCTGGCGATGACACTTCGCTGCCTTCGCTTCGATGCCCGGATCAAGGGCCTGGATGCACGAGACTTCCCGCCCATCCTGGCTCCTTCGGACGAGGTGACCACAGTGGTTAACGCCGAAACGCTCAAGGAGGCCGTCAAACAGGTGGTCTTCGCCGCCGCCGCGGATGACACCAGGCCGGTCCTGACCGGCGTTTATGTCAAGCTAGAAGGGGAAGAGATGACCCTGGCGGCCGCCGATGGCTTCCGGCTGGCCGTCCTCAGATCTCCGATACTCAGGGAGGTAGCAAGCCCCATCGAGGTGATTGTCCCTGCCCGCAGCCTTAGCGAGCTGACACGTATAATCGAAGAAGAAGAGAAGCCAATCGAGCTAACAATTACCCCCTCAAAGGGACAAATCCTGTTCCACACAGCAAGCGTGGACATGTTCTCGCAACTGATACAGGGTACTTTCCCCAACTACAACCAGCTTATTCCGAGCTCCTTTACCTCCCGCGTAGTAGTCCTCACGGAAGATTTCTTGAAGGCCACACGAGTGGCCGCCATCTTCGCCAGGGACTCCAGCGGCATTGTGCGTCTACAGATGACCCCTGGTGACGATATGCTGCCGGCCCGGATGAATATCTCCGCCAGGGCTGAGGAGATTGGCGAAAACCAGGGCGAGATTGACGCCATAGTAGACGGAGAAGCGGGCAAGATCGCCTTCAACGCCAAGTACCTGACCGATGTCTTGAACGTCCTCGGCACCCGCCAGGTTGCCCTGGAGACCAATAGCCCTTCCAGTCCGGGGCTACTGCGGCCGGTTGGCCAGGATACGTATATCCACGTGATCATGCCGATGTTTGTGCAGTGGTGACGCGCTCGTGATACCATTCGCTGTCACCGCCATGCTCCCAGGATGGGTCTCCTTGGGACGCAGGTGACAAATCGGAGAATCGCGAGCAAAAGGGAATCCTGTCCGAGACCTGAAAGGGCTTAGAGAGCGTGAACCGAACCGCTCAAGAGCACGTCCTCGATCCCCAGGGACTTCGATGTGAAGCCTTAGGGAACGTCTATGGGCGTTTTGCTGTCCACCTTGTCGGGAGCGGTGGACAGGAGCAGCTTTGGTCGGCGGTCCCTTGTGGACGCCTCTGGCATGAGTTCTGCATCCTCCCGCTTTACCCTGAAACCAAGCCGAAATCAGGGAGTCTCTACGACTGCACCCACGACCTCTGCCGCGAGTCAGGTGGAATGACCATGAGCAATTGGAAGCCCATCGAAGCTTACAGCGGCAAGATTCGTGACATTAGCGCCTATGGTCGGAAGCCCGGCTTCAGCGCAC
>JAUYDP010000399.1 GCA_030691805.1 Dehalococcoidia bacterium
GTCACAAAGCCAGCCGCCAGTTGCAGGACATAGCCCGCCATGGCCCCCAGGGCTATGGGGACCCAGCGAATACCTGTCCCTCCGGCTCCCTGCATCTGACTCCTTTGAGGGGATTATAGCGGAAACTAGGGAAAATCAAAACAGGATGTCCAATCCGTTTACAGCCCTGCCCATCTCTGTTATACTCCGCGAAAAGGTGAGGGGGTCAGTTTAGGATGAAAGGAGGGGCCAGGAAAGAGCCCCGCGCCTCCCGGATTGCGATCTTCGAGAAGGGGTGGCCTTCCAGGAAGGCTACCCTTTACGTTTACGTGGAGGCAGACCCTTCCCTGAGCGATGACCTGCTGGAAGCCGCTTGCCAGGAGGCTAGCCGGAAGTGGCAGCAGAGCCGCCTCTCCGCCACAGGGGCGCTGCAAGAGGCGGCCGCGGCGGGCATGCAGGCCCTTTTTCGGGGCGGCGGCGCCCACGCCAATGGGCCGGGCATAACCTGCGCCGTCCTTCAACCCGCGGGCGCCTATCTAGCCCAGGCCGGGGCTACCCGGGCCTATATCCTGGGGCCCCAGGTCTGCCGCCGGGTTGCTACCTCCAGCCCCTGGGACCCCAATCACGTGGACCTGCGGGAAGAGCCTTTGCCCTTAAAAGGCGCGCTGTTGCTCGCCCCTTCGGTGCTAGAGGAGGCCCTGGCGCTTCTTCAGGGAGGGTTGCCTCCCAGGGAGGTCCAGCGGCTCATCCGGGCCTGGCTTCAGGATAAGCCGGAGCTGGCGGCCCTGGTGGTGGGTATGGAGGCCGGACGGGAGGTTGCACTGGGAGCGGGGGTGCAGGCCGAGGCTATGCTGGATAGGAAAGAGGACCGGGGAGAGAAGATACCTCTTCCCCAGCCTGACTCCCGGCTAAGACCCTCTGCGCTAAGGCAGGCCAGAAAAACACCGGTCAAGGAGGTGGAGGCTCCGGTTCCGGTGGAGCCGTCGTTCCCAATCTTGCGGGCCTTGCGCCTTCCGCTATTAGTAATTGCTGCCCTTCTTGCGGTCTTGGTCCTGGGGGGGATTGCCTGGTATCTCCCCAGCCGGCAAAAGGGCGAGGACGAGGCGAGGCTGGTGTACTTACTGGATAAAGCCGGCAAGACCCGCCAGGAGGCCTCTCTTTACTCAGACCCGGCCCTGGCACGCAACCTACTGGCAGAGGCGGAGAGTCTGGTTAATGAGGCTTCGACCATTCGGGCTAAAGATAAGCGGGTGGTATCGCTCAAGCAGGAGATCGACAATGAGCTGGACCGGGTCAACACCGTTATCCGCCCGACCAGCACCACGCTCTTGGCTGACCTGGCCAAGCTAGGCGGGAGCCAGAGCAGTCCGTCTAGGGTGGTGGTTGACAGCAATAACCTGTATGTCCTGGACAAGGGGGCAGGTAGGGTATACAAGTTTCTCCTCGACGCCAGCGGGCAGTCACTCCTGAACGTGCCGAACAACGTACTAATCCGCAAGGGCGACGTACATGGTGGGACTCCCCTGGTGGATGTCTGGGAGGCGGTCTGGATGCCGGCGGGGCCGCTGCGCGCCAGCCCAAGCCTGCTGGTGCTGGGGTCTCAGGGTACGCTTATAGACTACCGTCCGGAAAAAGGGCTCCAGGTGCTGCCTCTAAGGGGGTCGCAGGCGTGGCTATCCTTCCGCGGGGCGCGGGGCTTCAATGGCAATCTGTATGTGTTGGACCCGCCTTCGGGGCAGGTATGGCGGTACATCCCCACGTCTACCGGCTATGATAGTGAGCCACGCGGTATCTTGGAAGGCGCCCAGATCGAAGATGCGGTAGACCTGGCAGTGGATGGCAACATCTACGTGCTGGCTGCGAAGGGGACCGTCTGGCAGTTCGCCGGCGGTCCGCCTAAAACCTTTCAACAGAATAAGCTGGACCGGCCCCTGACATCCCCGGTGGCCCTATTCTCCATCCCGTCCACACGGTTTGTCTACGTTGCTGACCGGGGCAACGCGCGCATAGTGGCCTTCAATAAAGAAGGCGAGTTCCGTTTCCAGATCAAGGGGGAAGCGATGGAGGGCATCCAGAGCCTCTCCGTTGACGAGGAAAAGGGCCTGCTGTATGTTGCCAGCGGCCAGAAGGTGTTCGCCGCTTCAATCGCCATCCCCAAGCAATGACCCTGATCCTGGCCATAGAGACCTCCTGCGACGAGACTGCGGTGGCAGTTGTCGAAGACGGACGGCGAATACTCTCCAACGTTGTGGCGTCGCAAGTTGAGGTGCATGCCGCCTATGGCGGTATCGTCCCGGAGGTAGCCTCGCGTCAGCACCTTCTCTGGGCCATACCTGTTCTTGAGCAGGCTATGGCCGAGTCTGATGTAGCCTGGAATGACCTCTCGGCCGTGGCGGTCACCCACGGGCCGGGGCTGGCGGGCTCGCTTTTGGTAGGGGTCAACCTGGCCAAGGGCCTGTCCCTGGCCCATAGCCTTCCGTTGCTGGGAATCAACCACCTGGAAGGCCATATCTACGCCAACTGGTTGGAGCCGGACTTCGAGCCTTTCTTTCCCATCCTCTGCCTCCTGGTCAGCGGCGCCCATTCGGACCTGGTCCTCATGGAAGGACACGGGCGGTACCGCCTGGTGGGGCGTACGAGAGACGATGCCGCCGGCGAGGCCTTCGATAAAGCCGCTCGAATATTAGGCCTGGGGTATCCAGGCGGGCCAAGCATCCAGAAGTCGGCGACCGGAGGGGATCCCAGAAGAGTCCCGTTTCCACGAGCCTGGCTTAGAGGCAACAACGATTTCAGCTTTAGCGGCATGAAGACCGCACTATTGCGTCTCTACCAGCGGCTGGAGGCTTCAGGGCAGGAGGTACCGGTAAACGACCTGGCGGCAGCCTTCCAGCTTGCGGTAGTAGAGGTCCTGGTGCAGAAGACCCTACGGGCAACGAAGCAGTTCCCCGTAGCCCAAATCGTGCTGGGTGGCGGCGTAGCAGCTAACCTGCTCTTGCGAGAGACCTTCCGGGAGCGCTCCGACCTTCCTCTGTATTGCGCCCGGCCCGCCCTCTGCACCGATAATGCCGCCATGATCGCCTCCGCCGCCCATTTCCGTTTCATCGAAGGCGAGCGGGCTTCGCTCGATCTGGATGTTTACCCCAACCTGAGGCTGGGCTAGACGCCTTGTTGCTAATTGTTAATATATATGATACAATTAGCAGAAATATATGGAAAGGACAGGGTTACGAAGATGATACGTGGAGTTGAAAGCCTGACATTGTTTAGCGAGAATGCCAAGAAGCTGGCGGAATTCTATCAGAAGAAGGTGGGCCTTTCGCTTTCGACCGATGCGGAGTTGGGCGACAAGGACCAGCTTTTCGGCTTCGAGATGAGCCAGGGAAGTGGTTTCTATATCGTGGACCATTCCAAAGTTAAGGGTAGGAGCAAGGAGCCGGACCGGGTTA
>JAUYDP010000400.1 GCA_030691805.1 Dehalococcoidia bacterium
CGTCTAATATCCTGATCTTCCTCTACGAGTTATCCCTGGGACGCCGTCTGGACGGGTTCATATATCAATGGGCGATGATTCCTGCGGAGATCACTGCCAACCCTCTGGGTGGGGGACTCACCGGCCCTCCGGCAGTGGCCACTGCCTTCACCTCCATGTTCCTCCATGCGGGCTGGGAGCACCTCCTGGGCAACATGCTCTTCCTCTGGGTCTTTGGGGATAATGTGGAAGATGCTATGGGGCACCTGCGCTATCTCGCATTCTATCTGCTTGCAGGACTGGCGGCGGCTGGCGCCCAGCTCCTGGTCTCGTTCGATTCACAACTGCCCAGCCTCGGGGCTAGCGGCGCCATATCTGGGGTCCTGGGAGCCTACCTGGTGCTCTATCCCAGGGCCAGGGTGCTCACCTGGGTGCCCGTATTCTTATTCCTGGTTATCCGTGTTCCCGCCATCGTCTTCCTGGGTTTATGGTTTGGTTTCCAATTCGTCCGGGGGCTGGCCGCGGTCGGTGACGGAGGTATGGGTGGGGTAGCCTGGTGGGCGCATATCGGGGGCTTTGTCGCCGGGATGGTACTGGTGAGCGTCTTCCGCCGGCGGAGCCAGCGGAGGACGCTGTCTTATTGGTGAGGTCGGCCGCCGTCCTTTGCTTGGCCACTCGGGTGCGCCAACCGGGCTTAGAACCCAGGTATAGTAATTGTGAGGCCGCCGCTCCGCATGGATGAGCCACTACCGACGAGAGGTGTGGTAGAATAGAAGGGCTATTAGGCAATGCTTATCGCTAGGAGGCGAAATGGAAACTGTAGTGGTCTCGCCCAAGTTTGAAGTTGTCATTCCTCGTGCAGTCCGAGAACCATTGAGCATTCGTCCAGGTCAGAAGGTCCAAGTGATCCGATACGAAAACCGAATTGAGTTGATTCCTTTGAAGACAGCCAAAAAGATGCGGGGTTTTCTCAAGGGTATTGACACGAACCCCGAACGGGAGGCTGACCGCCTATGAACGTAGAAGCTACCAATGGCTGACAGCATCATCTTAGCTACGGCGCGTGCTTACGAGGCAACGGTCTGGACGCAAGACGAAGACTTTGAAAGCATTGAGGGAGTCCAGTACATCAGGAAAAAGTGACAAAGAGCATACCCGTGGAACAAGATGACCCGTCCCTCGTGTAGACTCGTTCATCGCTCTGGCAAACTGAGAAGAGGGACAACCTTGAGTAATCGGCCGCCTCCGCCGTAGTCTTGATTCTCGCTAAGCTGACCATGTGAGCCCTCACTCCGCCCTTTGCTAAGTCTGGATAGGTTAAGAGATGTATCTCATAGATGACAGAGTGCTGTACGCCGACATCACCACCTAAGGTTGTTCACCTGAACCTTTGTTCCGAGCCTATCGCTTGTGCTAGTACCCCTATATCTTGAAGTTTTCAACATTATACCACAAATTATGGAAGTCTCTAGGGCTTTATCCACAGGCTTGGGGAGAACTGATGTTTGGATTTGGATCGTACACGGTTCCGGATAAAAAGTCAGTATGGTGTACTGTCAATGTCCTTTCGAACGGCCTACTCCCCTTGACGTGCCATAGCGCGTACGCTATAATGCGACGGTGACAGGATGGAGTCTGGATTATTACCAGACGGCAACTGGTCGTTGTCCAGTACGTGAGTACCTCGACGCCCTTGATGACCGTGAAGCGGCACGCATACTGTATGATCTTGACCTACTTGAGGAGTTCGGGCCGGCCCTGGGTGCGCCGCACGTGCGGCATATCGTGGGCAAGCTCTGGGAGTTGCGAACGGTCGGACGAACTCAACACCGGGTGTTCTATTTTGCGGCACCGGGCAAGCGGTTAGTGCTGCTGCACGCCTTCGCAAAAAAGACCCAAAAGATACCGCGCGCCGAAATTGAGACCGCCAAGCGTCGGATGGCGGACTATGATGAGAGGAAGGGGAAATGAATCACCGAGATTACGTGGCCGAGAGGGAAGTACGCAACCCAGAGTTTCGTAAGGCTCGCGAGGAGTTGCGGCCACAATACCAGTTCCGCCGCGTCCTCATTGGCGCTAGGATTGCGGCTGGGTTGACACAAGAAGAATTGGCACGAAGCATGGGCACAACTCAATCTGCGCTATCTCGGCTTGAGAGCGGCAGCCAAGTCCCCACGTTGGACACCCTTTGCCGCCTGGCTGCTATTCTTGGGATTGATTTCACCATCGGCCCGGAAGAGCCAATAACTGCACGCCCTCATAAGGCCGCTTAGGATACGCTAAGACTTACGGAGCTCCTTCTCGGACCGGCTGCGCTACCTGGTCTTCTATCTGATTTCCGGCCTGGCGGCGGCGGGCCAGATCCTGGTGACACCGGACTCGACGCTGCCCAGCCTCGGGGCCAGCGGCGCCATATCTGGGGTCCTCGGAGCCTACCTGGTGCTCTATCCCAGGGCCAGGGTGCTCACCTGGGTGCCCGTATTCTTATTCCTGGTCATCCGTATTCCCGCCATCGTCTTCCTGGGTTTATGGTTTGGTTTCCAATTCGTC
>JAUYDP010000023.1 GCA_030691805.1 Dehalococcoidia bacterium
GACGTCCTGGGAGATCACCTCCAGGTGGGAGTGTTCGTCAGGCTTGAATTTCAGTGTAAAAAGCTTGTCCTCTATGGTTGTGGTCACGATATGGCCCTCCAGCAACGTAACGCCGAATTTATTCGGCAGACCATCTATTTGGGTACCACTGCATCCAACCGTGATCCGCGGCGCCGACCGGCCCTGGAAAGGGCCTGCTATCCAACAACACGAAGGCAAGGGACCCGGATAGGCGGGGCTTTCCAGCCCCGCCGGAAGCGATCACGGTTAGTGGGGTCGTACTTCTATTTGTCCTCGATAGAGGTAGTCATGATATGGCCCTCCAGCCATCAAACAGGTCCTTGGCTAGCTTTAGCAACGGCCGCCGGCTGCGGACCATCTTCATTATCTGCTTCTGTTTATCCCCCTTGGGCACGCTGTCCACAGCGAACAACTCGTAGGCGGCGTCGCTCATCATCTCCGGATAGACGGTGAATAGCTCGCGGTGCTTCTCCAGGTAGTGGGTGGCATCTTTATACTTTTTCAGGTCCTTAATTACGAAGCTCTCTTCCAGCAGGCGCTGGTAGAGGGAAAGGCTCTGGGCCGAGAAATCGCCTTTCTCCTTGGCTTTGATAACCGCCTGGGCTGCCAGGCTCCCGGAGGTCATTGCCAGGTTGGAGCCTTCCCGGTGGAGGCTGTTAACCAGCATGGCGGCGTCTCCAACAACCAGCAGGCCGTCGGCGTAGAGCTTGGGGATAGCTCTATAACCGCCCTCCGGGATCAGGTGGGCCATATACTCTTTGACCTCTCCGCCGGCTACCAGCGGTCTCACTGCCGGATGGGCCTTAAGCTGCTCGATTAGCTCATAGGGCTTAATGCCGGAAGCGGCGAATTCAGAGGCAATGGCCCCCACTCCCACCGAGAGGCTGTCCTGATTGGTGTAAATGAAAGCGGTTCCGAGCATCCGGGCGGTGGCTTCCCCAACCAGCTCGATGGCGACTCCTTGCCCCGGCTCCAGGTTGAAGCGGTCCTCGATCTTCTCTCTGGGCAGGGCTATGACCTCCTTCACGGCCAGGGCCACGTGGTCCGGCCTTAGCTCGGCGTGCAGGCCGGCGTCCCGGGCTATCAGGGAGTTGACTCCGTCGGCGGCGATGACCACGTCGGCCCGGATGTCTCCGTCCTCCCGCCCGGTGTGAACGCCTACGACCTTACCGTTCTCGCGGAGAAGGCTCTCTACTACGGTGTCGGTGAGGATGAAGGCGCCGGCCTCTTCCACCTTGCCGGCAAACCAGCGGTCGAACTTGGCGCGCAGCACGGAGAAGGCGTTGTATGGCTCCTGGGCCAGGCGCTCGCTCTTGTACCCCAGGGTTATGGCCGAGTCCTTGGTCAGCACCCAGATGCGCTGTTCAACGATGGGGCGCTCCACGGGGGCTTCTTTCCAGAAGCCAGGTATCACTGCCTCAGTTGGCTGGCGGTAAAGGATTCCGCCCATGACATTCTTGCTGCCGGGGTACTCCCCTCGCTCGAAGACAAGCACCTGTAGCCCGGCCTGAGACAGGGTATAGGCGGCGGCGAGGCCCGCGGGACCTGCGCCCACCACGACGACGTCAAACTTCTCTTCTTCCACTATGAGCTCCTATAGGGAATTATTATGGATTTCCTATCGTGGCGAGGTCTCTTTCTGCGCCCAGGCGAAGGAAGAGCTCCCGCGACTCATCCAGACAGTCGCTGGTCCGGGTCCAATCGCCTTGCTGCCCCCGGGCCCGGTAGAAGCGGCTGAAATGATACAGGGTTTTGGCCAGTTCGTATTTCGCATCTAGATCCCGGAAGACCTTCAAGGCCTCGGCGAAGTGCTCCTCGGCCTCGTCTCCCATCCCTCTGGCGGCCGCTAGACGGCCCAGGGCACGATGGGCCAGGGCACCTCCTGCTATGTAGTTCACCTTCGCAGCCAGCCCAAGGGCCTCTGCGCCTAGCTGTAATGCCTTATCTCCCTCACTTGTTTCAGCGTACAACTCGGCCAGGACCGGGTAGAGCTTGCTGCCGCAACGAACGCAGTTATCGTCCTTCTGCTGGGCCAGGGCCTGCTCCAGATAGGCCCTAGCCTCCTCATGCCTGCCTCTGGCCAGGTAGTTCCGCCCCAGGGCCATAAGCAGCCAGATATGAAGATGGCGCCTAATATGGGACGCCTCAAGAAAGCCAAGGGCTTTTTCAAGGGCCTGCAGGCCGTCATCCAATCGGCCCTGGTCGGTGTAGATGAGTCCGCGGAGCCACCACAGCCAGCTTGGTTCCGTCGTTGACCGTTCATCGTCCAAGACCCGCTGGGCCAGGGCCTCGGCCTGCTCCAGGCTTTCCAGGGCAGGCCCCCATTCGCCCTTGAGGTAGAGGATTTCGCCCCTCGACCGCACGGCATTGGCCGTGCCGCTGACGAAGCCGGTCCTTTCGGCAAGGCGCACCACATTGTCCAGGGATTCAAGGGCCGCGTTGTAACTGCCTTCATCCTCATAGAGAAAAGCCAGGTTCCAAAACCCCCAGAGGGTCCGGGTCAGGTCCCCTATTCGCTCGGAGAGGGCCAGACCCTCGCGGATAGCCGCCACACGGGCATGGTGATCGCCAGTAAGGAGGCACAGGTTGCTGATGACGTCATGGACCTCCGCCATGCGCTTCAGGTCTCCTGCGGTGGTGGCCAGGCGCAGGCCCCTCTGGGCGCATTCCATTCCTGCCTGAGGCTCGAGCTTATGCCAGTGAAGCCACGCCGTGGCCGTGAGAACACTGCTCATCTCGACGTCTTCTTCGGTCAAAAGCTGGGAAGCCTTTGACAGGGAGGAGGCAGCCTCTTCAAAGCGCCTTTTCGTAGCACAAACGTGGCCGATCTTGCGGTGTAGCTCAGCCCTATTTGCACGGGGCAGCGCCTCGCCCCCGACCCGTAAGGCCTCCTGATACTCTGCCAGAGCCTCGTCACTGGCACCCCGGGACTGGTGCAGGTCGGCCATCTTGGACAGCGTTTCCGCGTATGTCTGGGCGGACTCCGGAAGGTCCTTGAGGATATCCAGGGCCTGCCTGTAAAAACCAAGAGCTTGTTCGAGGGCATACACCGAAGCGGCCTGGTCCGCGGCGTGGATCGTGCAATGGATGATCTTCTCCCGCTCCTCGGCCAAGCGGTAGTGATAGAGCAGGAGCTGGCATTTCTCCCACTGCTCGGGATAGAGCCTTTCGATAGCCGTCCCTGCCAGGGCATGAAGCTCCTTTCGGCGGCGGATCAATATGCTTTGGTAAACCACATCCCTGACCTGACCGGTCTTGAACCGGTATTCAACCTCTGGGAGACTCCCCGCTTCATGAACCAACTCTAGCTGTTCCAGCCTGGCGAGGCCTTCGTCCACCTGCCCATCCCCCGCTAACTCCCTGAGAAGGGCCAAAGGGAAGGACTCGCCCAGGATAGCCGCGCACTGGATGACAGCCCTTTCCCGTTCGGCCAAACGGTCGATGCGCGCCATGATGACGTTCTGCACCGCGTCTGGGATATCCACGTCTCTTATGTCCCCCCCAGCTACCCATGTGCCCCCTTCGTGGCGCAGGACCTGGCTATCCATAAGCGAACGGATAGCCTCCTCGATGAAAAAAGGATTCCCTTCGGCCTTGGTAGCTATCATCTCCTTGAGGCTGGGGGGAAGACTATTGGCCTGCAGGAAGGCTTCGATGAGGGTCAGACTGTCATCACGGCTTAGCGGCCCCAGCCCCAGTTGGGAGTAATAGGACTTTCTGGCCCAGGCCGGGCTGAAGTCGGGCCGGTGGGTGACGGCTACAAGCATGGGAACATTGGCGATTCCTTCCACCAGGGCCGAAAGGGCCTCCAGGCAGCCGGGGTCGACCCAGTGGAGGTCTTCGATGATCAGGGCCAAGGGCTGCATCTGTGCATAGCGGATGAGGAACTGGCGGATAGCTTTTTGCAGCAGGCGCCTCCTTGTCTCGGCATCGACGTTCTCCAGGCTGCCGCCCGGGGAAAGGAGTTCACCGATGTGAGGGGCCAGCTCTACTAAATGTGGGTCAATCTGCTCCATGCGCTCATATAGCTTTCGGCGGGCTTCCTCCGCCGAGTCGTCCTCCTGAATGCCACATAGGGAGCGGAAGAGGTGAATGAAAGGGAGATACAGGGCCTTCCCGCCGAAGGAAAGACCGTTGCTGGCCAGAATAAGCAGGCCCCGGGCGGCCAGATGGACCTTAAGCTCCGCGACCAGACGGGACTTGCCGACCCCGGACTCGCCGACGATAGAGACAATCTGTCCTTTCCCCGCCACCGCCCTTTGTACCAGGTGGCGGAGGAGAGCCAGTTCCACGTCCCTGCCAATCAGGGGGGCCCACCGACCCTCTGGCTTCCCATCCGCTGTCCGCTTCAATCCCAGCAGCCTGTAGGGTCTGACCAGCTCTGTCTTACCCTTGACACGCATGGGTTCGACGGGCTCGAAATCAAAGTGGCGGCTGGTAAGCCGGTAGGTGGCCTCGCTGACCAGAATGGTCCCGACTTCGGCCGCCGCTTCCAGGCGGGAGGCCACGTTGACCACGTCCCCCATTACCGTGTACTCCCGGTGTCCCGGGGTGCCCACCTCTCCAGCAACTACCACCCCGGAGTTGACTCCTATGTGCATGGCCAGCTTCAGCCCCCATTTCTCCCACAAGCGGCTATTTGTGTCTTCCAAAGCCTCTTGCATCTTTAGAGCAGCCCGGAGCGCCCGTTGAGGGTCGTCTTCGTGGGCGATGGGTGCCCCGAAGACGACCATGATGGCATCGCCCATGAACTTGTCTATGGTGCCTTCGTACTCGTAGATGCGCTCCGCCAGGGGCCGGAAGCATTCCTCCATGATAGCTGTCACGTCCTCTGGGTCCAGCTTTTCCGCCATGGCGGTAAAGCCGCTGACGTCAGCGAAGAGGACTGTCACATGCCGCCGTTCTCCTGAGCGCTCCTGGCTGGCCCTGGCCTTGGCCGCCAGCTCCTCCGGCATGTAGCTCCGCAAGGTGGAGAGGCTCAGTCCCTCCGGTTGGGCTGCCCGGGCCGAGAGAGGGGCGGCGCAATGCCCGCAGTACTGGAATCCGGGAGGGTTTTCAGCACCGCATTTTGGACACCGGGCGGATAGAGGGCTGCCACAATCGCCACAAAAGCGCATGCCCTGGGGACTCTCGTGGCCACATTGGGAGCATTTCATCTTAATTACAAGTCATATTCTTTATTGACGGATTTTCCCCGCCATATCACCAAACGACATCCAAGCCTATCTTTCTAAGCTTTTCGTCATGAGTTATCAAGGGAAGGTTAAGATGCAAAAGCCCTCCTTGCCGCCGCGGAAAGCTTGGAGTCGTCGGTCATATGCCAGATCAAGGCATGGGTGTCGGTGACGTAAGGTATTAACAACGAGCCTCGAGCGTCTCCAGCAACTCACGCCGTGTGTCTTCAATGTCCTC
>JAUYDP010000155.1 GCA_030691805.1 Dehalococcoidia bacterium
CAAGCTGGAGGGGCTGGAGGTGCGGGAGCTCTTCGCCGGCTGCGTCTGTTGTCAGCTTAGCTCAGACCTGGTTACTACCCTCCGCCAGGCAGCGGAGGCGCTGGCGCCCAGCCTGGTCTTCGTAGAGCCGTCCGGGGTCGCCCGCGCCGACCAACTGGTAACGGTGGTGCGCACTTACGCCAAAGAGGTGAGCGAAATTAAGGTCATTGGATTGCTGGACCCCACTCGGCGGGAGTTCTGGGAGGACGAAGTGCCTCCGTTCGTGGCGGCGGCCATTAAGTACGCCGACCTGGCGCTGGTCAATAAGTCCGATGTGGCTTCAAAAAAAGATTACGCTTGGTCCTTATCGGCCTGGCCAACGCCTTAGCGGATGAAGGCTGCCACCTTATCGGCCATATCAAGGCCCTGGCCCAGGGGGTTCCTCATGGCCATCTTTATGCCAGCCTGGTCTCCCTCGAACAGGGGGTGTCACTACGTGGAGAACTCTCTCCGGACCTGCGGGAAGCGCGCCTCACGTTTAACATAATCGCCTACGGTATTGGGCAGGACCGTTTACCTGGCCTATTGGAGGGATGTGTGCTGAAGCAGTTCCAGTCTGCCGTCCGAACGGGAGGCCAGGCGTAGGGTTCAGAGGCAAGGGGTCAGGGTCCCGGGCTCGCCGCATGCCTTCGGCTCGACTCTCCCAGGGTTCAGTGTTCGGATTCAAAGTTGCTAGGGCGGGTTTCAAACCCGCCCCTACATTGATCACTGGCCCCTGATTGCTGAAAGCTGATCGCTGACTACTGACGGCTGATCGCTGACCGCTGACCGCTGACAGCTTCAATGCTTCCAGCACCTTCTGCCCGGTCATGGGCAGGTCCCGGAGCCTGATGCCTGTGGCGTCATAGATGGCGTTAGCGACAGCGGCGGCGGTGGGCAGCATCCCATTTTCTCCGACCCCTTTAGCCCCGTAAGGCCCTGTCTCATCAGGCGCCTCAATCAGGATGGGGTAAACCGGAGGCATATCCACGGCAGTGGCCATCCGGTAATCGGCGAAGGCGGGGTTAAGGGTTTTGCCGGTGGCCAAGTCCATTTGGAGCCCTTCGGTCAGGGCGTATCCCAGGCCATGGTGCAGGGCCCCCTCCACCTGTCCCTCCACTATCATCGGGTTAATGGCCTTGCCCACGTCATGGGCTGCCACCACCCTTAACACCTTTACGTTGCCGGTCTCCAGGTCCACCTCCACCTCGACGAACTGGGCGCCGAAGGGCGGCGCGTTGGACGGGTCATGCTTATATCGCCCTTCCAGGGGGCTGTCGGCCTTTCTGGCGGCCTCCGCCACCTGGGCCAACGCCACCCACCTGTTGGGGCTTCCCTGAACGAAGACCCGACCCGGTGAGAGCGCCAGGTCCGCCGTCGAGGCCTCCAGCACCTCCCCGGCCCGCTCCAGGATCTTCTCCCTCAATACCCTGGCAGCGGCCAGCACGGCGCTGCCCCCTACGTAAAGAGTGCGGCTGGCGTGGCTCCCGATATCGAAGGGTGTGGCATCGGTATCGCCGGTTATCAGGTCCAGCTCTTCCAACGTCTGGCCCAGCTCTTCCGCGGCTATCTGGGCTAGGGAGGTCTTAGCCCCGGTGCCGGGGTCGCAGATGCCCATGTAAAGGCGAATCCGTCCGGTATCATCTAATCTCAGGGCGGCTTCGGAAGTGTCCGGCGTGCGCCGGCTTCCCCCAGTGCCGCTGACCCAGATGAAGCATCCCATGCCGACTCCCCTCCGGAGGTGGCCGGTCTGCGGTGGCCTTCTCCTTTTCTCATCCCAGCCGATAGCCTCTGCCCCGCGACGAAGGCACTCGTCCAGGCTGTGGCTGGTAATGGGCCTTCTGCTTGCCAGGTCCTTGGTACCGGGCAATACGGCATTCTTGGTCCTGAATTCCACAGGGTCTACTCCGAGGCCCCGGGCCAGGGCGTCCATGTGGGACTCCAGGGCAAAGAGGGACTGGGGCCCCCCATAGCCCCGATAGGCGCCGGCCACCGGCGTGTTGGTGTAGACGGTATACCCGTCATACCGGAAATTCCGACAGGAGTAAAGGCGGCGCATGGTGCCACCCAGGATTCCCATAACGTCGTGGCCGTGAGTGGCGTAGGCCCCAGTATTGACGATGGCTGTGGTCTGAAGGACCGTGAGAGTGCCGTCTTTCTTGCCCCCGGCCTTCATCTTAATCACGCAGGGGTGCCGGCTCTCGGTCCCGTAGAAGTCCTCTCTACGTGGGATCTCCACCATGACGGGCCGGCCTGTTTTCTTCGCCAGGGCAACCGCGAACGGCTCGGCCACCAACCCGAGGCGGTTGCCAAAGCCGCCGCCGATATTCAAGGTTAAGACCCTTACCTGCTCCGGGGCCAGGTCGAAGATGTCCGCCACCATTAGCTTTGCCAAGTGAGGCATGGCGCAGGTAGTCCAGAGAGTAAGACGGCCATCGTTCCCGAAATTGGCCAGACTAACATTAAGCTCCAACTGACACTGCTTCTGCCTGGAGGTGGTGTAGGTCTCTTCGATCACCAGGTCGGCTTCGGCGAATCCAAGGTCCAGGTCCCCGGTGGCCATACTGACGGAGCTGACGATGTTGTTTTCTGTTTCATCATGCACCCGGACTGCGCCGGGGAGGATTGCCTGCTCCGGGTCCAGCACTGCGGGAAGCAATTGATATTCCACCTGAAGGAGGTCCAAGGCTTCCTCCGCCGCCTCCAGCGAACTAGCTGCCACCGCAGCCACGGCATCCCCCACGTACCGGACTCGCTCATCCAGGACTCGCTGGTCCTTGACCACCTCGTAGGGGGGTGGAGTGAAGATGCTGATGGCGGCGGAGTTGAAAGCCTTTTGAGGCACGTCTGCGGGACCGATTACGGCGAACACGCCAGGTGAGGCCATCGCTTTGCTGGTATCCAGGCGCGTTATTCGGGCGTGGGCGTGGGGGCTGCGTAGTATTCTGCCGTAGAGCATCCCAGGCAGCTTAACGTCCCCGGTGTACCTGGCGGCGCCCGTCGCCTTGTCCAGGGCATCTACTCGGGGCAGGCTTTTACCTACTATAGAGTACTGGCTCATAACACGTCCTGCGGGAGAATTGGTGGTTGCTTGATGCTATTCTAGCGAAGCTACAACTTGGGGGCAAGTCGCCGCGGCCGTCAAGCCTCGCTGGGTACGGGCGATGTTGGTGTATTCGCGATGGCAGACCTTGTGTTCGCCTCGGAGGGCCGGTGGGGCTCGTAGCGGGAAACATCCCGAATTCCATGGTTGGCCTGAAAAGCAGTGGTGGGTATATCTCCGGGGGTGGCGTTTCCCAACGGATAACGGATGAGAGGAACGGATAACGGATGTATAGTAGATCGCTGATTGGCGGTCCTTCGTATTCTATCCGTTATCCGTTTCAACCCTTGGAGAAAGAGCGTCCTTGGCGTTGGGCCTTATCTTGGGCTTCCCGCCCATCCGTTGGGAATTTGGCACTACTAGGGGTCAAACCCTTACTAAAACCCTTTATGATAACCCGTTAAGGCTCGATGGCTGACCTAAAGGTCTGGCATGTTGGGGAAACGGGTTATAGTTTAATATCTTGACATGAGTAAAAAATAAAGCTAATCTTACTCAGGTCGGATTGCCTGAACATTCTATTCTCGGCCGGAGAGCAACCACTCCGGCTTTCATATTCGTAAAAGTTAACGGAGGTTAGTTTGAGTCAAGATCAGTTGTCCTTCGTCCTGGCCTTCGGAGCGGCCATCATCGCCCTGATTTACGGCGGCGTCCTCATCCGCTGGATCATGTCCCGTCCGGATGGCAATGCCGATATGAAGCGTATCGCCTCGGCGATACAGGAGGGCGCCAGCGCTTATCTTAACCGGCAGTACCGGGTGGTGGCGGTGGTGGCGGTGGTCATCTTCTTGATACTAACATTTGCATTTGGACTGCCTACGGGAATTGGGTTTCTGGTAGGCGCGATTGCCTCTGCACTGGCCGGGATTATCGGCATGAACGTCTCGGTACGGGCGAACGTCAGGACCGCCGAGGCGGCCAGGGAGGGCCTTAGCCAGGCCCTGACGGTGGCCTTTCGAGGCGGGACCATTACCGGTCTGCTGGTCGTCGGGCTGGGCCTGCTTGCTGTTAGCGGTTACTACTTCATCACCCGAGATATTACCGCGATGATCGGGCTTGGCTTCGGAGGGAGCCTTATCTCGGTATTCGCCCGTCTTGGTGGCGGAATCTATACCAAGGCGGCTGACGTAGGCACGGATATGGTCGGTAAGGTTGAAGCTGGCATTCCGGAGGACGATCCCCGGAATCCCGGCGTGATTGCGGACAACGTAGGGGATAACGTCGGTGACTGTGCGGGGATGGCGGCCGACCTCTTCGAGACCTATGCCGTCACGGCCATTGCCGCTATGCTGCTAGGTTCGCTATTGCTCAAGGGATTCGATAACGCCCTTATATATCCCCTGGCGCTCGGAGGCGTCTCTATTCTGGCATCTATTGTAGGAAGCTTCTTCGTCCGTCTGGGCGGCGGGCAGGGCATAATGGCCGCTCTTTACAAGGGCCTTCTGGTTAGCGCGGTCCTGGCGGCGATAGCCTTTTACCCCGTGACGGAGTGGCTCATGGCGGGTAACGGCAAGTATCCTACCTTTAACCTCTACCTATCCGCCTTCGTTGGTCTGGTGGTCACAGCCCTGATTGTGGTAATTACCGAGTTTTACACTTCTGATAAGTTTAGCTCTGTAAAAGAGATAGCCAGGGCCTCACTGACTGGACACGGCACGAACATTATCCGCGGCCTGGCCGTATCCATGAAGGCCACGGCCCTACCGGTCTTCGTCATCTCCGCCGCTATTCTGATTTCCTTCTTCCTCGCCGGCATCTATGGTGTGGCTATCGCGGCAATGGCCATGCTCTCCATGACCGGCATGGTGGTGGCCATCGACGCCTATGGTCCCATTACCGACAACGCCGGTGGTATCGCTGAAATGGCAGGACTGGATAAGAAGGTCAGGGCGGTCACCGACCCCCTGGATGCAGTGGGCAACACTACCAAAGCTGTCACCAAAGGATACGCCATCGGTTCGGCCGGCCTGGCGGCCCTGGTGCTTTTCGCTTCCTATACAGAGGAGCTTAGCAAGATCATGGGCGGGAAGCTGCCCTTCGATCTGTCGGACCCTCGGGTCCTGGTCGGCCTGTTTATCGGCGGCGCCCTGCCCTACTTCTTTGGGGCGCTGGCTATGGAAGCCGTCGGCAGGGCGGCGTCCATGGTGGTGGTGGAGGTGCGGCGCCAGTTCAAAGACATCAAGGGCATAATGGAAGGCAAGGCCAAGCCCGACTACGCGGCTTGTGTTGATATCGTCACCAAAGCTGCCATAAAGGAGATGATGTTGCCGGCGCTAATCCCGGTGCTCGCTCCCGTAGTCGTGGGCATGGTGCTGGGGCCCAAAGCTCTGGGAGGCGTCCTGGTAGGTGCCATCGTCACCGGTCTCTTCGTGGCCATCTCCATGACGACCGGCGGCGCCGCCTGGGATAACGCCAAGAAATACATCGAGGCGGGGAACTTCGGGGGCAAGGGCAGTCCGGCCCATCAGGCAGCCGTGACCGGCGACACCGTTGGGGACCCCTATAAGGACACGGCTGGCCCGGCTATCAATCCTATGATC
>JAUYDP010000222.1 GCA_030691805.1 Dehalococcoidia bacterium
TATCGTGCAGCAATGCCCCCCGCCGCAGTTGAACCTGCTCCGTCTCGCTCAGGCCGAAGGCCCGCCCCAGGCGTGTCGCCAGTGCCACCACCCGGCGGGTATGCCCCTCCGTCTCCTTATGCCGCATATCCAGCGCCTTTACCCACCCTTCCAGGGTAGCGTCGTAGGCGATGGCCAACTCCATATTGGTACGTTGAAGGTCATCGAAAAGGGTAGCGTTATCAACGCCAATGGCCATCTGGCCCGCCAGCGCCTCCAGGAACTCCAGCCACTCGTGGTCCGGCCGCAGGGGCGAGCGATGGAAGACCTCCAACACCCCATTGACCTGGCCCTTGGCCACCAGGGGCACCCCCAGATAGGAAACGAACCCCTCCCCTTTCAGGACACCCCGCCTCAGGAAAACCCCCTCCGCACCGGCTAGGACCGGCACATGGACAATGTTTCGCTCCAATACGGCCCTACCCGCCAGGCCCTCCCCAACCCGCAAGCGCAAGCCCGCCACGGCCTCGGTCCGGAAGCCCCTTCCCCCGGCGTACTCCAGCTCCCCCGTACGGGAATTAAGTTGGAGGATACACGAGGCGTCTACCCCGAGCTGGCTTACCACCTGGTCCAGGACCACGCCGATGGTTATGCGCAAATCCATGCTGGAGGAGATGGCCATATCCACGGTCCGCAGGCTGGTTATACGGTGCAGACTCTTCTGGGTCTGCTCATGCAGGGCCTCCCGCCGGATGCCGGCTGCGGCCATATCGGCCACGGCCGTCAGAAGGCGCACGTCTTCCCCAATAATAGGGGCGGAGCGGCCCACCCCCAAAACCCCCAGGACCTCCCCCTGGACCATCAGCGGGTCGAAGGGTGCTTCATTAATCCCCTCCAGAAGGTGTTTGCGCTCAAACAAAGGGTCTTTTTGGGGGTCGACGCTGACATAGGGCTGGCCTGTCTGTATGATATGCCCGGTGATTCCCTGATCTAGCGGGCTCCGCTCCCCGACAGTTTTCGACCATGCCCCCCTGGCTATCTCCACCACTTTTTCCGTACGTCCAGTATTTACCATAACTAATACCGTATCCTCGACCCCCAGTAGGGCGGCCACCTCATCCAGCAGTGCCGACATAAGGTGCTCCCGGTTGGGCGCCTTTCGCAGGGCATCGGCCACCTTGACCAGGGACTCCATCTCCCGCTCCCGCTGCAATCGCCCCGTCACGTCCCTGGCCGTGGAGACGAAGTGGGTGATCTTCCCCTGGGCGTCGTGGATAGGTGAAATGGTCTTCTCCTCATAGTAGAGGGAGCCGTCCTTTTTCCGGTCAGTGAGTATCCCCCGGAAGACGTTGCCGGAGAGGATGGTCCCCCAGAGGTTCTCATAGAATGCCAGGTCGTGTTTGCCGGACTTGAGAATGCGGGGCGTGTGGCCCATAGCCTCATCTCGGGAATAGCCGGTCAGGCTGACAAAAGCCTCGTTCACGTAGAGAATGACCCCGTTGGCGTCGGTGATCATGACGTGGTCAGCCGACTGCTCCACGGCCGCGGAGAGCCTCACCAGGGTCTCCTCGGCCCGCTTCCTTTCCGAGATATCCAATAGCATACCCTGGATGGCTAGTAGCCGGCCTTCGGTGTCCCTGACCGGGGAGGCGCCGGCCAGCACCCAGACCAGGCTGCCATCCTTTCGCCGGGCCTGCATCTCGACGTCTTTCACCTCCTCCTCTACCCCCAGGCGTCGCAGTATCCTCTCCGTGGCGCCTTCATAAGCGTACAGTTCCCCGGCGTCGGCTACGCTCTCCATTAGCTCTTCGGGCGAGCTATACCCCAGCAGGCGGGCCGCCGCTCGATTGGCTACCGTGATGCGACCCTCCAGGGTGGTCCGCAGGATGCCCTCGGTGGCGTTATCGAAGATGCTACGGTATTGCCGCTGACTCTCCGCCAAGGCTTCTTCCGATCGTTTCTGCTCCGTCACATCTCGCCAGTTGACCACGATGGCCCCCACCGCGGGGTTGGCCAGCATGTTCTTGGCCGTGCTCGCGACCCACCGCCAGGTACCGTCTTCGTGCCGCATCCTGACCAGGAAATTGACTGCGGTATCCGGCTCCTGAATAACCCTTTGTTGTATTTTGGCGGCCTCCGCCTTTTCTTCCGGGTGCAGAAAATAGAAGGGATTGCGGCCCAGGACCTTTTTACCATAGCCAAGGATAGTCCTGGCCGCCGGGCTGTTGTATAGGATTTCCAACTCGGCGCTCAACAGGGATATGGCATCAGAGCTGTTCTCGATTAGGCCCCGGAAACGCTCTTCGCTCCGGCGGATCTCCTTGGCCGCTAGCCCGGCCTCTGCGTCCCTCCTTTGAAGGGACTCCGCCATGCCATCGAAGGCCCGGCCTAGCTCGCCTAGCTCGCCTCCACCTGAACCGGCGCCGCTGCGGGCGCTCAGGTCGCCAGTCGCCAGCCTGTGGGTTACGCCCAGCAAGCGGCCAACCGTCCGTAGAACAAAGGCGCGCCCCAGCAGCCAGGCCCCAACAAAGGCCAGGGCCAGCACCGCTGCCATGCCCGCCAGGGTAGCCGCCAGGACATCGTTGGCCTCTGCGAAGGCAGCCGTTACAGGGATGCCCACAG
>JAUYDP010000241.1 GCA_030691805.1 Dehalococcoidia bacterium
GCAGCACGGGCACCTCGGCCATGTACTGGTCCTCAGTATCTTCACTAGGCTCGTAGAGGATTACCGGCAGCCGATATAATTTCATCCATGCTTCCCAGTTCCCCCTGCGGCTCCCGCGTCCGTTGGCGCTCTTTCGCCCCCTAGCTCAAGCCACTTTCACACGGGCCAGTTCCAGGGGACGCAACTCCTGGGGGATGGCATCGCCGGTGGCGGCCGGGCTCTCCAAGCACCCCTCTATTCCCTCTTTGGCATTGGCCAACGCCTCCTCCCGGGTGCGGCCCCTGGTGTGGCAGCCGGGGATGGCGGGTACGGAGGCCAGCCAATTGCCCTCTTCGTCTACTTGTAGGATAACAGTGTATTCCATGCTGGCGCCCCGCTATTCCTACGAAGTATAGCTCAACCGCCCGAGGGAAGCATGAGCCATCAGCCTCATTTGACTTGAAGGACTTTGCCCACCTGTTCCACAGACCTGAGGCCAGCGGCCACTTCCGCCCGAATGCGTTCCAGGCTACGGACCGTGGCGCGATCGTAGTACCGCTCACCGCACGTCTGGCATACCAGCACAGTAATGGGAATACGAACGATGTCAGAACTTACCGCAATCTCCTCGAACAAGTCTGCCTGGACGATCTCCTCGCCGTGGCAGATGATGCACTTCACACTAAGCCGCTTAGTCCTTCTCAAAATCGTCTCTCGATATCTGAAGGTCTCTCAAGATCCCCGATATGGTGCCGGGCTTCAAATCCCGGTTACCCCAATTTGGGACGGTGGTCCTGCCGCGCGGAACACGCCTCACCCAAACCTCATGGTCGCCTTTGGCCTGGCGCTCAAATTCGCAGCCCAAGGCCCGGAGCTTGCGAGTTAGCTCCCGGTAGTTCAACCCGCTACCAGCACCTCGCCCGGGACCTTATCACCCGCAGCTACTACCGTGGACTCTACCTCGGGTGGAAGAGGATCTCCCATCTTATGGTAGGATTCGATAAAAGCCGAGGCAACGCTTTGAAGATTCTCCAGCACCTCCGCAAGGGTATCCCCCCAGGCGCGACACCCGGGTAGAAGCGGCACCTCGGCCATGTACTTGTCCTCGGTATCTTCGCTAGGTTCGTATAGCACCACCGGCAATTTATATAGCTTCATGGGAACGCTCAACCCCCCTCTTGGCTCCTGCCGATCGTTTGTCAGTAGCCATCGGCAAGAACCCTACTTATCCCGCTCCGCAGCCCCCAACGCCGCCTGGGCGGCGGCTAGACGGGCCACCGGCACCCGGAAGGGCGAGCAACTGACGTAATCCAGGCCGATGCTGTTGCAGAATTCGATGCTGCTGGGCTCGCCCCCATGCTCCCCGCAGATGCCGATCTTCAAGCCGGGCTTGGTGGCACGCCCGGTCTTCACGGCCAGCTCCATTAGCTGGCCAACGCCCTCCCGGTCCAGCACCTGGAAGGGGTTGGCGGGCAGAATTCCCCGCTCAACGTAGCTAAGAAGGAACCCGGCCTCGGCATCGTCCCGGCTGATGCCGTAGGTGGTCTGGGTGAGGTCATTGGTGCCAAAGCTGAAGAACTCGGTGTGCTGGGCGATGTCACCGGCTACCAGACAGGCCCTGGGGAGCTCCATCATAGTGCCGAACTTATAGGGGACCTTCTGGCCGGACTCCTTCTCCACCTGGTGGGCGACTCGCTCCAACTGCTCTCGGACCAACCGTATCTCATTGACGTGGCCAATCAGGGGAATCATTATCTCCGGCCGGACCTCCAGCCCTTCTTGCTTTAGCTCGATGGCCGCCCCCAGGATAGCCCTGACCTGCATCTCGTTGATGGCCGGGTACATGAGGCCCAGGCGGCAGCCCCGGGTCCCTAGCATGGGGTTCTGCTCCCGCATCCGCTCCACGGCGCGCAGGAGCTCCTCCTTCTCCTGAAGCAGGGCGCTGTCGCCGCCCTTGCAGCGGATCTCCGTCACCTGCACTATCAGCTCCTCATGGCGAGGCAGGAACTCGTGCAGGGGCGGGTCAATGAGCCGGATGACCACCGGCCTGCCTCCCATGACCCGGAAGATGCCCTTAAAGTCCTCTGTTTGATAGCCGAGCAACACGTCCAGGGCCTCATGGAAGTCCCTTACGGCTGGGGTGGCCTTGACTCTTTCCTTGGCCTGGCTTAAACGGGACCGGGCATCCTCCTTTCGCTCAGCCGGGGCAGCCTCGGTCTCCCGGCAGATGGCATCTAGCTCTTCCTCCAAGCGGCGGGCCTCGGGAGCGGCCAGGATCATCTTCTGCACTATAGGCAGGCGCTCCTCTTCGAAGAACATGTGCTCGGTGCGGCAGAGGCCGATGCCCTCCGCCCCAAACTCAACCGCCTTGGCAGCATCCTTAGGGTAGTCAGCGTTGGCCCAGACGCCCAGGCGCTTGATCTCATTAGCCCACTCCAGGAGCCGAATGATATCCGGTTGGTCGTGAAAGCTCGGCTCGATAGTCGAGATCAGGCCGGCGAAGACCTCGCCGGTGGAGCCGTCAATGCTTATCTGGTCCAACTCCTGTATATAGCGACCGTTGGCGTTGAACCGGCGCGAGGCCATATCCACCTGGATCGTCTCGCAGCCGGCCACGCAGGGCTTTCCAAGGCCGCGTGCCACGACGGCAGCGTGGCTCGTCACGCCGCCCCGGGAAGTGAGGATGCCCTTGGCTACCAACATGCCGTGAACATCGTCCGGGTTGGTCTCCGGACGCACCAGGATAACCGGCTCACCGTCTTTTCCCAGCACCTCAGCCTTGTCGGCATCGAAGACCGCCTTGCCTGTTGCGGCGCCGGGCGAGGCGTTCAGGCCTCTGGCCAGGAGGCGGCCTGCCGCCACAGCTTCGTCCTTTCCTTTGGGGTCGAACTGCGGCATGAGAAGCTGCTCGATTTGGCCGGGCTCCACCCGTTGAATCGCTTCCGCCTTGGTAATCAGCCCATCCCGGGCCATCTCAACCGCCATCTTCACCGCGGCCGCGGCCGTCCGCTTGGCGCCGCGGGTCTGGAGCATATAGAGCCTGCTCCGTTCCACGGTGAATTCCAGGTCCTGGGCATCCCGATAATGCAACTCCAGCTTCTGGGCGATGTCGGCTAACTCGCCGTAAATCTGGGGCATCTCAAGCTTTAGCTCGGAAATGGGGCGGGGAGTGCGGATGCCAGCCACTACGTCTTCTCCCTGAGCGTTGGTGAGGAACTCACCGTAAAGCCTCTTCTCTCCGGTGGCCGGGTCTCGGGTAAAGGCCACCCCGGAACCGCTGTCTTCACCCATATTACCGAAGACCATGGTCTGGATGTTAACAGCAGTGCCCAAGGTATGGGCGATCTTGTGAAAGTTGCGATAATCTATGGCTCTCTTGTTATTCCAGCTCTCGAAGACGGCCTGAATAGCCAGCCGCAACTGTTCATAGGGGTCCTGCGGGAAGTCGTTGCCCGTCTCCCCCTTTGCCAGTCCGAGGAAACGCTGCACCACC
>JAUYDP010000244.1 GCA_030691805.1 Dehalococcoidia bacterium
TCGTGAGGGAGGCGATAGATGCTTAAGAAGGCTATATCGCCCCGGGCGGCTGGGAGCCGTTACTGGGACGAATACTGGCAAACAATGCCGAGGGAGGAGCTGGACCGGATACACTTGCAGAGGATCCAGCGCCTTATCAAGTACGCCTACGGGAACGTTCCCCTCTACCGGCGCCTCTACGAACGGGCCGGCCTCAAGCCGGAGGACGTGCGGACCTGGGACGATTTCTATAATCGGGTTCCCTTTACCGACAAGCCCCTATTTCTTGCAGACCAGAGTAGGGGCGGGTTTGAAACCCGCCCCTACGGAGGCCAGGGGCTGGAGCTGGAGCACGGGCTTCACGTCTTCCAGACCACCGGCACTACCGGCACTCCCCTGCGGGAGTTGGTCTCCCGCTACGACGAGTACTCTCTATCTGAGCCGATAACGGCGGAGCTGTGGGACCTGGGACTGAGGCCGGGAGACAGCGTTTACTTCTGCTTCAATTTCGGTATCTGGGTAGGACTCTGGGCCTTTTACTGGTGCGCCAGGAGGCTCGGCCTGCAGGTCCTTTCCGGTGGTGGCCTGGGAAGCGAGGACCGGGTGCGACAAATCCTTGCCCTCAAGCCCACGGCAGTGACCGCGACTCCCACCTACCTCCTCCACCTGGCCGATGTAGCGAAAGGCATGGGCCTTGACCTGCGGGAGGCCGGGGTCAAATACCTGATCGGGGGCGGCGAGCCGGGCTTCGGCATCGAAGCCACGCGGAGAGCCCTGGCCGAGAAATGGGGGGTCGGCAACAATATCAGCGAGACTTATGGAATTGGCGAGTGCATGTATGCCGGAATAGAATGTGTCGCCCACCCTGGAGGAGTCCATGCTCCTGAGAAGGTCATTCATAGCTATAGCGTAGACCCCGAGACGGGCGACAAGGTCGGGGACGGGCAGGTTGGGGAGAACGTAGTGACTTCTCACTGCCGTGCGGCCCAGATATTTATCAAGTACCGTACCCATGACCTGGTGGAGCGCTACGAGAGCTTTGACCACGGCTGCGGCTGGACCTGGGCCTTTCTGAAAGGTGGAGTCCTGGGGCGCACGGACAATATGATTGTGATCCGGGGAGTCAATGTCTATCCAACTGCGGTGGAGGACCTCCTGGGACGGGTGCCAGGCGCAACAAACTACTACGAGATACATGTGACCCGGGAGGAGGGCATGGACCGGCTCAGGGTAAAGGTGGAGGCGGCTGGCGAGGTTGATGCTCCGCACTACCCTGACTTGGCCCTCCGGGCTGAGGAGGTCTACCGGACCATCATGGGGATCAGGCTGGAAGTGGAGGTGGTCTCTCCCAACACCCTTCCCCGCTACGAACTGAAGACCACCCGCTTCTTCGACCACCGGCCGCCGGAGGTGCGCCGGAAGTTGGACAGGAGGTAATAATGGGTCGGGAAGAGATACATAAGCGCGTGCAGACTATCTATCAGGAGATACGCCGGCTCAGGGAAGAGAACGACAGTCCTGCCGTGGACTGCTGCCTAAGAGAGATGGAGGTCCCCTGCTTCGTTGCCCTAACCTACCTCGGGGACACCGAGCGGCTCTTTCCAGAGGAGGAATAGGGACGAAACGGTCCGAATTCATAACCAAGTCGGGTTAGCGCACATAGCATATGGCGTATTAGAAACGTAGGGGCGATTCATGAATCGCCCCTACAAGCCGCTCAAGAACCCGCTTGGGGGGGCGTAAATTACTCCTGTCCGTCTGCACAAACTCTCCCATCTATATCTAAAGAAACAGGAAGGTTTGGTATGAACGTAGTTGAACAGCTACGGCTGTTTATGGAGCCCAGGTCAGTGGCGCTTATTGGAGTGCCTCGGGCCACTAACACGGGTGTGAACACTTTGGAGTTTATGCTTGAATACGGCTATGACGGCCGTATCTATCCCGTGAACCCATCTGCCGACAGCATCCTGGGACACAAGGCGTATCCGGCAGTCCAGGAGATCCCCAACCCGGTGGACCTGGCAGTTATCTCCGTGCCCAGACAACTGGTGCCGGAGGTCGTGCAGGGCTGCGTAGAGAAGGGCATCAAGGCCGTTGTGGTAGTCTCCCAGGGATTCGCGGACGCCGACCAGCAAGGAAAGGCTCTTCAAGAGCGCGTTGTGGCCATTGCGAAGGCGGGGGGTGCCCGTGTTATCGGCCCAAATTCCATGGGGACGATTAACGCCTTCAAGCACTTTAGCTGCGCCTTCGTTCACCTGGACGTTCCCAAGCAGGTCTTCCCGGTAGGTTTTGCCGCCCAGTCTGGCTTGGTTATCAACCTGGGCCTCCTGGGGTCACAGTACGGCGACTACCGTTTTTTGGGGAAAGCTTTTGATCTGGGTAATACCTGCGACGTGGACTTCGCCGACGTGCTGGAATATTTCGAGGCCGACCCGCAGGTAGAGGTGATCGCCCTGCACATGGAGGGAATCCAAGATGGGCGGCGTTTCCTAGAGGTGGCCCGGAGAGTTACCCGCAAGAAGCCTGTGGTAGTGATCAAGGCAGGCAGAACGGAGCAAGGGGGGAAGGCGGTAGCTTCGCACACCGGCGCCATGGTGGGCCAGGACGAGGTCTATCAGGCGGCCTTCGATGAAGCGGGCATCATACGGGTAAAGGACCTGGAGGAACTAGAGGACATAGTAAAGGTCTTCTTCACCGCTCCGCTACCCAAGGGCAACCGGGTCGGGATGGTCACTCTGGTGGGAGGTATTGGGGTAATGGCCGTGGATGCCTGTGCAGACCTGGGGCTGGAGATGCCTGAGCTTTCACCCCAGGTTAAGAACCGGCTGGGGCCTTCATTTCCCGATTGGTTTCCGCCGGCCAATCCGGTGGACGTCTGGCCTGCTTCTTATGCGAGGCCTTTCCGTGAGGTAAACCGGGACGCCTTGGAGGCGCTAATGGAGGACCCCGGCATTGACTCGCTGGTAGCAATCACGTGGGTACCAAGACCTCCCCGTTTCGAGATCTTCGATTCCTCGGAGGATATGCTGGCTGTGGCTCAGAAGTACCCTCAAAAGCCGCTTATATGCTTCTGCTACGGGCCGGCCAAGAAAGTCGGTATTCTTCAGATCGAGTCATCGCGACAGATAGCCGCCTATCCTTCGATAGAGAGGGCGCTGAGGGCCGTGGCGGCTTTGTGGCGATACAGCCGGTACCGTCAGAGGGAGCCAGGGCAAGAGCCAGGCCTTCCGGTCAACCAGGCAAGAGGCCAGGCGGTCGTCTCCGTGGCCTCAAGGTTGGGCCGGCCGCGGCTGGATGCGGAGGGCTTCGACCTGCTAGCTGCCTATGGCATCGAGTCTCCGCCGTCCCGAATAGCCGGAGGAGAGGAAGAGGCGGCCGCCGCGGCCCGAGCCGTGGGCTTCCCTGTGGTCCTCAAGGTGCTCTCGCCACAGATCACCCATAAGAGCGATGCCGGCGGAGTGCGCCTGGGGATAGGCGCCGAGGATGAGCTAAGACGGGCTTACCGGGAGATGATAGAGACCATAGCTAAGAAGGCTCCGGGCGCGGAAGTGGAGGGTGTGCTTGTTCAGCGGATGGCGTCCGGTGGGCAGGAGGTTATTCTGGGGATTAAGCGGGACTCCCAGTTCGGCCCGGTGGCCATTTTTGGGGCGGGCGGACTCTACGCTGAGGTTATGAAGGACGTTGCCTTCGGGATCTGTCCCCTAACCCGTGAGCGGGCCTGGGAAATGGTCCGGTCAACCAGGGTATACCACATGCTCAAGGGCCTTCGAGAGGCGCCCAAGGACCTTGAAGCTATCGTAGAAGCCCTCTTGCGCCTATCTCAGTTGGCAGTGGACTTGCCACAGGTAAAGGAATTGGACATCAACCCCATGCTGGCGCTGGAAAAGGGGTGTGTGGCGGTGGATGTGAGGGTGGTGATTGGGTGATTGGGTGACTGGGTGACTGGTGACTGGTGACTGGCGACCGGCGATTGGGTAACTATTGATCCGGTTTGGCCGACCAATGTAGTGCGGGGGCTTGCCCCCTGCTGGGTGGTGCCGGGCGGGGCGCCTTCGTGATCCCGCCCACCGCAGCCCATCCAGCAAATTCGCGTATCCCATCCGTTCCGGCGGATAAATTGCACCGCTTTGGCCACCTTGAAGTATGGCGACCCAGTCGCCGGGCAGTCTCCGACGCAGTCATCTCCGCCAGCGCCTCGGCAACATACCTAAGGTCTTGATCGGCAAGAGTGCCAGAACGCGGGGCATGGTTATTACGCCGCAACGTCGATGGTGACGGTTTGGGGCGGCAGCTCCTCCTCCGGGATCGGCTCGCCGTGCTTCTCAGCCGACTTCATCCGAAGGGTGATGGCGTCCCGCGCGTTGGCGATGGCCTCCTCCAACGTGTCCCCCTCAGTGGTAAGGCCGGGAAGTGCCGGCACGCGCACCGTATGGCCGCCTTCCTCGGCGTCTGGGATGAGCAGCAGCGTGTATCGACTCATAGCAACCTCCTAAACTCTTCCGGCGTCAGTCCAGCGTCATCCAAGTGCTCGACAGTGTGCCCAGCTTCAGGGTCTTGCCCTTGTGCATCGGCAGGATCACTTTACCGGCCCTCTCGGACGGCGGAGAACGATTCCCAACGGATAACGGATGGGACCGGATAACGGATGAGGCGGATAATGCGTTCGGGCGACTCGGTAACTGGTGGTTAGGGCGTTGGTGATTGGGTCATTGAGCAATCGGAATCGACTAAATACCACCCAATCACCCCAATAGCCTAACTGACTCAAGGCCAAACAAGCTTTCATAAGACATCCGTTATCCGTTGCGAAGCATCCGTTATCCGTTGGGAATTCTCACACACCAACGCAAGGTCTCGGCTTATGCGGGTGGCGCCCACAGCCCGAAGGTGTTGCCGTCCACGTCTTTGAACGAGGCCCACCAGCCCCAGGGTTCCTGCCTGAGCTGCGTTCAAACACCACCCTCCCGCGCCCGAGAATCTCTTCCACCACGAAGCGGTTGCCATCTGCCACCATGTGACCAAGCTCTCGGGGGGTGTAGACACTTACCTCTACTCCTACTGTAGACTGTATCAACTCCAACACCTCCCCGATCCGGTCAAGGAACCGCTTATCAGTCTCCTTTATAACGGCCAGGTCTATGTCGCTCCACTCGTGCACGGCGTCCTGGGCCAGGGAGCCAAAGAGGATGATTCGGGTGGGCTGGTACACCCGCACGAGTACCTCCACGACCCGCGCTAGTTCCTCCTCTAGCTGGGCTTTGCGCTGGGCGACGGCTGTGGCTGGAGCAACCATCAACTCTTCAAAATGTGCGCCGCCACCGTCCCTGCGTCGCTGTGCATGAAGCCGCCCAGGCACATCGCAAGGCCCACTTTGGCGCCCTCCACCTGCCGGGACGCTGACTGGCCACGGAGTTGCTCTACGATTTCCACTATCTGGGCCAGGCCGGTCGCTCCCACCGGGTGGCCCTTGGCCAGCAGGCCCCCGCTGGTGTTTATCGGGATGGGGCCGCCGATGGCCGTGTTCCCACCCTGAATGAACGGCCCGCCCTCGCCCTTGGGCGCAAAGCCCAGGTCCTCAGTGTGGATGACCTCGGCGATGGTGAAGCAGTCGTGGACCTCGGCCAGGTCTATATCTTCCGGTCCCATGCCGGCCATGGTGTAAGCGGCCCGGGAGGCCATAAGGGTGGGCTTGAAGATAGTGATATCCGCGGCCGGCTCGAAGGCCCCGCTAGCCTGGCCCGAACCTGCTATCCAGATGGGCCTGGTGGTGTAACGGGAGACCAGATCCTTGGCCACCAAGACCGCGGCAGCGCAGCCATCGCTTATTGGACAGCAGTCAAATAGGTTCAAAGGACGGGCTATGGGGCGGGAAGCCAGGACCTCCTCCACCGTGAACCGCTTCTGGAACTGGGACCGGGGATTCAACGCCCCGTTATCGTGGTTCTTTACGGAGACCTGGGCCATCTGCTCGCGGGTTGTGCCGTACTGGTGCATGTGGCGGCGGGCCACCATGGCGAAGACCCCCGGAAAGGTGATGCCCAGGCCGGCCTCCAGCTCGGTGTCGCTGGCCCCTGCCAGGGCTCTCGTCACTTCCTCGGTAGTGCCGTTGGTCATCTTTTCCACGCCGACAGCCAGGGCCACATCGTAGAGGCCCGAGGCCACCGCTAGCCAGGATTCCCGAAAAGCAAAGGAAGCGCTGGCGCAGGCATCCTCTACCCGCGTGATGGGTATGCTGGTGATGCCAACTTCTCTGAGAAGCATTTGTCCGGCTATCATCTCCTGTCCGGAGAGACGGCCCAGGGCGTTGCCAACATACGCGACCTGGATATCTCTTGGTTTGACCCCAGCATCCTGGAGGGTGGCCCAGAGGGCTTCTTCGCCAAGCTCGCGAATGGTCTTGTCGGTGTGTCTTCCGAATAGGGTCATGCCTACGCCGATTACTGCTACTTCACGCATAGTTATTTTTGCCTCTCTACTACTTTTAGTGTGGATTATGTATAAAACATGGGTTTGTTGGTATTTATACTCCCCCCACCCCAAAGGGGGAAGTAGATGGGGGGACACCCCCCCAAGCCCCCCGGCCTGCGGCGCTATGGTTGGTTGGGGGGGACACCCCTTGGCCCCCTGCGGCGCTATAGTCGGTTCTAGAGGGGACACCCCCCAAGCCCCCCGGCCTGCGGCGCTATGGTTGGTTGGGGGGACACCCCTTGGCCCCCTGCGGCGCTATAGTCGGTTCTAGAGGGGATACCCCCCAAGCCCCCGGCCTTGCGGCGCTATGGTCGGTGCTAGGGGGGACACCCCCCAAGCCCCCCGGCCTGCGGCGCTATAGTCGGTGCTAGGGGGGAAACCCCTTGGCCCCCGGCCTGCGGCGCTATGGTCGGTTCTAGGGGGGATAGCCCCCGTAGCCTCCCGGGCTATTGCACCTTGCTGGTAGCTGGGGTTACCCCGACCAATGTCGGTTGAAAGAGAAGTCCCCAGTCGCTAAGCGCTAGCTTGGACCGAACCGGTGGCCGAAGATGGTGGCGCCGTCCTCCTCCTTGATTGGCCCGA
>JAUYDP010000092.1 GCA_030691805.1 Dehalococcoidia bacterium
GGCTCCTGCCGGGGAGGAGGCTCCTCTTTGAGACGCTTCCAGCCCACCTGGCCAGCGACCTGCGGCGCCCTCGCTGCCTCGATGCGTCGCTTCATGTGTGGGCTCTTCCGGAGCTATGGGCTATTCTGGAGTACCGATGCATCCGTTCGTGGCATCTGTTATGCATTGTGCGATTTGGCTTCCGCCAGGACCAGGGGTCTGTCGGATCCCTTGATAGGTCGACCGCCGTAGGGACGCACTGATGAGTTTTGAAGGATAAACCGGGTGTAGCCAAGCCCCGCCTGGCCGACACAGCGGTCGGCCGCTACGAACGCGGGAAGGTGGCCCTGTCTGCTTCCACTAGCACGTAGCGGCGGACTCACAACAAGACGTAGCCCCACCTGGCCGACACAGCGGTCGGCCGCTACGAACGCGGGAAGACGGCTCTGTCTGCTTCCACTAGCACGTAGCGGCGGACTCACAACAAGACGTAGCGGCGGACGGCCCTGTCCGCCAGGGGTGGTGGGGCGGGGCCACGCCGTCCTGGCGCCCGCACCGGGTTGTTTGTCAAACTTCATCATTGCGCCCCTACGGCATCGTCAGTTCTTGGTGTGACACAGCACCAGCACCCATGGGAAGGGGTAGCTCAGCTTCATCACACTTAGTTGGCCCCTGACAAGAGCCAGGAACTGTGATGCGGTCCAGTGGTGGATATGGTCCGGGTCTTCTCCGAGCCTCCTTAAGTTCCGGCCGCGCAGGAGGTTCGCCAGAGTGAAGTACGGCTGGTTGGGCACGCTCAGTAGCAGGTGCTTCCGGGACACCCGCGCCATCTCGGCGAGGACTTGCCCCGGCTCCCGGAGGTGCTCCAGCACCTCGAGGCAAGTCAACATATCAAAAGAGCGGCTCTGGAAGGGGAGCCGGGCCGCGTCCGCCTGCAAGAAAAATGTATCCGGGCAGGCCGTACGGGCCAGTGCCAGTGCCTCCCGGTCGCCATCCATTCCCTGCGATCCCAGTGTTGGCCAGTCCTTCCGGAGCCGACGCAGGACATAGCCCTCCCCGCACCCTACGTCTAGGAGAGTGGGGCTGGCCATGGCTTCTAAGGCCCAACGGACCTCGGATGCCACCCTCTCCAGGAAACGGCGCAGTAGCCATTGGTGAACAGGATTAGGATTAGCATATTTCCGGGCGTTGGAGCGGCCGGCTGCCTGGATCAACGGCTTACGTGGCGCCGGTCTGAAGCGGTGGAACCTATCACAGTATAGGTAGGGCCTTCCATACCCTGGCGGGAGGAGCCGAGGGTTACCATCTCCGCAAGCAGCCCGATGCTAAAGAACTGGACGCCCAGGACCATCAGCAGCACGCCTAACATCAGGAGCGGCCGGTTGCCGATTCTCTCTCCCTGGAGCCAGACGTAGCTCAGATAGATGTTAATGACCAGGCCAGCCAGTCCAGAGAGGAGGCCGAGTAAGCCGAAAACATGAAGCGGGCGGTGGCGGAAACGGGTCAGGAAGAGGATGGTTACCAGGTCCAGGAAACCGGCCAGGAAGCGCCACAGCCCGTACTTGGATTTGCCCCATTGCCTGGGATGGTGGACGACTGGAATTTCGGTTACCCGAAAACCCTTCCAGTACACCATAACCGGGATGAACCGGTGCAGCTCTCCATACAGGTCAAGGTGCTCTATGATTGTTTTGCGGTACGCTTTGAAGCCGCTGTTGAAGTCATGCAAAGGAATACCAGTAAGCCGGGAGGTTACCCAGTTGAACAGACGAGATGGGATGGTCTTGGAAGCAGGGTCCTGCCTGCCCTTCTTCCAACCGGACACGAGATCATAACCTTCCTCAAGGGTCGCCATCAGTCTCGGTATTTCCACGGGGTCGTCCTGGAGATCGGCGTCCATGGTAACGATTACATCGCCCCTGGCCTCCCGGAGACCAACCGAAAGGGCCGCCGCTTTGCCGAAATTGCGCCCGAAGCGGATAACCCGCACCCGAGGATCGCTAGCCTGGATTGACTCGAGGACCTCCGCGGAGCCGTCGCGAGAGCCATCGTCCACGAAGAGGATCTCATGGCCCAGGTCTTTCAGGACCTGGACCAATTGGGCATGAAGAGGCGTCAGGGACTCCCGCTCGTTGTAAACTGGAACCACCACTGAGAGGCTGTGCTCAGGGTTGTTCATATCCTCCTTTCAGACTGAGTTCTCCGCAGGACTCTCTGGGCAAATGTTAGGAGAAAGAACCGCCGCTGTCAAATTGGGCCGGGTGGGGGCCGTGGCTCCGTATGGTTTCGTGTCTTCCGACTGGACATAGGGCCGGCGACCATCAGCCTGTTCGAAGAGGGGCCGTGGCTCTGTATGGTTTCGTGTCTTCCGACTGAAGTCGGCGCTACGTTTGCCCATCACCGACCTCAGTCGGAAGACCCCTTGTCCCCGTGGAGACGCCACTTACACCCTGGGCAGGGCACCCACCGTGTCAAATCAAATGATAATGTTACCGAACGCCGACAGTTCACTCAAATGATAATGTTACCGAAGCTGTTCCTCCTTTCTGTTGTTAGTTTATTCTCCAGGGTCTCTTGGAAGTTTGGTGGTAGCCACAGGCCCGACCTCTTCTTCAGCCCGCCAAGCGCTGGTTAGCTACCAGGGTATCCTGGTAGGCCAGGTTTAACAGCTCATCGAGGAGACCGTAGATCTCCCTTCGTAGCTCCCTAGGGTTAGTCCCCTCTCGCAGTGCCATAAGCTCGTCTTTCCTCTCTTGGCTGATAGCCTTGGTGTTGCACACCCTTTGGAACGGGGTCTGAGATAGATCATACTTGTGCTTTACCTTGTAGACGCCATTGCCGAGGGGCAGGACCTCTTTCTCCTCAAGGCGCATTACCGGCTGGAAGAAGTTGTAGTAGAGCCACATTCTATCGTAGAGATGGTTCATCTTCTGACACTGGATGGAGGTGTCAAAGCGGTCCTTTCCCAGGTAAGCACGCACTAAGGTATCGTTCTTTTGCTCTACGAAGCGGTTGTCGTTCTTGTCATAGGGCCGGCTCCTCATCAGTTCTAGCCCAC
>JAUYDP010000371.1 GCA_030691805.1 Dehalococcoidia bacterium
GGCCCACGAGCAGATCCTGGAGTTGATTCCTAGAGGAGCCATCGTACCGTTCCAGCACCCCCATGATCCCGAGTTAAACGAGGTCAGCCGCCGCAGAGCGCTGGTGGGCCAAGCCACGGACATGGCGGTCGGCGAGGGAAGAAAGCCCATAGTTCATATCACCTTCAAGACGAGTCCAGAGGTCGGCGTACCGCATATAGAGGTGATCCCTTGACCCTAAACCCTAGGCCCCAGGCCTTAGACCCTAGACCCTAACCCCTTAACCCTGCCCACGAATCGCCCGATCCGCTCCAAAGCGCGCTCGATATTCTCCATAGACGTAGCGTAGCAGCAACGCACGTGTCCCTCGCCGCAATCGCCGAAGGCGTTGCCCGGCACCACCGCCACCTTCTCTTCTACCAGGAGCCGGTGGGCGAACTCCTCGCTGGAGAGGCCGGTGGAGCGAATTGACGGGAAGGCGTAGAAGGCTCCCCGAGGCTCGAAGCATTCCAGGCCGATCTCGTTCAGTCCTTTAACGATAACCCGGCGCCGCCGGTCGTATTCCTCCAGCATCTCCAGGACCGCCACCTCTCCTTCTTTCAGGGCCTCCAGGGCGGCGTACTGAGCGGCGGTGGGGGCGCACATGATGGTGTATTGATGGACCTTGACCATGGCCTCCATGATATCCTGGTGCGCCGCTGCGTAGCCGATCCGCCAGCCGGTCATGGCATAGGCCTTGGAAAGGCCGCCCGCCAGGATGGTCCGGTCCCGCATCCCGGGCAGGGCCGCGAAGCAGACGTGCTCCACCCCGTAGACCAGCCGGTCATAGATCTCGTCGGAGATCACCAGCAGGTCATGGGCCTCCGCCAGCCTGGCTATCTCCACCAGCTTATCCCTATCCATCACCGCGCCGGTGGGGTTATTGGGATAGCCCAGGACGATGGCCCTGGTCCGAGGGGTGATACGGGCGGCTAACTCCGCCGGGGCCAGTTGGAAATTGTCCGCCATGTTGGTTGGAACGGGGACCGGCGTGCCTCCGGCCAGCACGGTGCAGGGAACGTAGGAGACATAGGTTGGCTCGGGGATGATCACTTCGTCCCCGGGATTAAGGATGGCCCGCATGGCCAGGTCCATGGCCTCGCTGACGCCGACGGTTATGAGAAGCTCGCTTTGGGGGTCGTAGTCCAAGCCATAGCGGCGCTCCAGGTGGCGGGCCAGCTCGTAACGCAGGTCCAGGAGGCCGTAGTTGGAGGTGTAGGAGGTGCGTCCCTTCTCCACAGAGTAGATGGCCGCCTCCCTGATATGCCAGGGCGTCACGAAGTCAGGCTCCCCCACCCCCAAAGAGATAACGTCATCTATGGAGGACAGGAGATCGAAGAACTTGCGTATCCCGGAGGGCGGTATCTGGGCTACCTTCTGGGACAAGCCCCGGTTTCGGGACGGCGGCGTAGTGTCTACCATTGGCTATCTCAAGGGGAGACGGGGAGACGCTCCAGCTCGTCCTGGCCGTCCAGGATCTCCCCGTCTTCCTTGTAGCGCTTTAGCAAGAAGTGGGTCACCGTGCCCTGCACGAACTCCAGGGTGGCCAGCTTTTCCGTCACGAAGGTGGCTACATCATGGATACTCCTTCCAGTGACCTGTACCAGGAGGTCATAGGTGCCGGAGAGCAGGTAAACGCTGCGGGCCTCCGGGTAGCGGTAGATGCGCTGGGCCACGGTGTCGAACCCCACCGCCCGCTGTGGAACAACCTTCACCTCTATGAGCGCTGAGACTTGCTCCCTACCAACCTTCTCCCAGTTTATTACAGTCTTATACGTCAGGATAATGCGGTCCGTCTCGGCGCGCCTAACGGCCTTCTCTACCTCTGCCAGCGGATGGCCGGTCATGGCGGCCAGCTTCTCAGCCGACAGGCGGGAGTCCTTCTCCAGCAGCTTCAACACGTCCTTCATGATTGGGGTCTTCATGGTATTATCCTCCACTGGCCAGCCGCCAGATGTCTCCAGTCTCCTGGTATTCCAGGGTAAATGTCAATCCTTCGCTGGTAGTGACCTGGAAAAGGACCAGCCCAGGCTCTCGCCAGGTCTTCAGCACCTCGCGAACCTGGTACTCTCGCTCCGCGATGGTGAAGGATACCGGCCGCTGGGCATAGGTGTCACCTGAGTAGCAGTTTACCCGCACAGTTGGTTCATTCTTCATTGTCTTTCTGCGCTCTATGCTGACGGTCACGGGCCGGATGCGGGCACGGATCGGAGTTAGGCGCAATCAATTGCGCCCCTACGAATTGGGATTACACTTGTAGGGGCGTGACCGTACACGGTGGATATAATCGCGCATTATCCCCGTTCTTGTCCAGTGCAGTGATGAAGAGGGTCTTTCTTTTCAGCATCACCCATTATTGACACTCGTTATTTGACATCTTCTTAGTTTTAGCATAGGATTTCTGCTGCCTGCGGAAAGTCGCAAGGTGCCTTGGTGATGTATCGGTGGCGGACCGAAAGGTGGAGCCTTGATAGACGACCACAACCGGGCAGATGCCAATCATCCTCGGTTCTACTACGGGTGGGTCATTGTGGCCGCCGGTTCTATTATCTCAGCGATCGGGTCGAGTACCCTCTATTCGTTCGGGGTATTTCTAGACCCGATCTCACGGGACATGGATTGGACCCGGGGCCAGTTGTCCCTGGCCTACGCTCTGGCCTTCGTCGTTAGCGCTTTCTCCTCCTTTGGAGCCGGGTGGCTCAATGACAAGCTGGGAAGTCGGTTCACCCTTATGGCGAGCAGCACCTTGCTTGCCCTAGGCCTCGTTCTCAGCGCCGGGGTTTCGGAAATCTGGCAGTTCTATTTATACTACGGGGTGCTGTTCGGGGCGGCCAGCACGCCCTACGTTGTGTCGCTGCACACCACTATCGGCCTATGGTTCAAGCACAGGCTGGGGTTTGCCATGGGCCTCGTAACCATGAGTCTGGGTGTGGGGCCACTACTCTTTGCTCCCCTGGGTGGCTATATGATCGGGGTATCCGGCTGGCGCGCGACTTTGCTGCTTATGGGAATATTCGGAGGTATCCTGCTCATAGCTTGCAGTTGGTTTGTGCGTAGCAGACCTTCCGACATGGGCCTTCAGGCCTACGGGCAGACCGCCGGAGGCCCCGCCACCATAGAGGCACTCCCAAAGCGCCCGGCGATTTTTTACCGGGAAGATGAGCCTAACTTCTTTCGATATGCCATGACCACACAGCCTTTTGTGCCTTTGCTCCTGATACATTTTTTCGGATGCGTGGGCCACTCCCTCCCTCTCGCTCACATGGTAGCCATGGCCTCAGATGCAGGTATCCCACCGCTACTCGCCTCCACTGTTCTTGCCGTCGTGATGGGGGTTTCCATTGCAGGACGATTTGCCACGGCCATGCTGGCTGAACGCATAGGAGGGAAGGCGGCTTTCGTCCTGATCCTCGCTGCCCAGTCTGGTTCCATCCTCATCTTGCTGTTCGCCACCAACGTGGGGCTATTCTACATGTTCGCCGTGGCCTTTGGTTTGGGCTATGGCGGGGAACTGGTAATCTTCCCCATTATAAACCGTCAGTACTACGGGGCTGCACCCATTGGTACGATTTACGGCGCCCAGATGATGGCGGCCTCCCTTGGCATGGGGCTTGGAGGGTATCTGGGGGGCATAATGTTCGACTTTATGGGCAACTACTTAGGGGCTATAATAATCGCCTTCGTGATGAGCTTCCTGGGGCTGGTTACTGCCTTCCGCCTGGCCGCCCCGTTTCCCAAGCCAACTCTGGATGGGGCTACCGCCTGGGTCCAGCCCCCTTGCTAATGTGCCGGCTCGCCCGTCCGCAGGAGCCTCAACTTGGTCCACGTGCCTTTCGCTGACAATTCAAGTCCTCATCAGCCGGAAGACCGCCCGTTACAGCGGTGGCCACCGCTTGTGCCAACCGGTGGCCTGCTGGTAGGCGAAGCCTGCCCGCAGGACGGCCTCTTCCCCGAAGGCCGGGCCGATGATCTGGAGGCCCACCGGTAGGCCGTCCACGAAGCCCGCCGGGACGCTCAGGCCGCAGATGCCGGCGATGTTGACGGGTATGGTGAAGATGTCGCTCAGATACATCTGGATGGGGTCCTCCAGCTTCTCGCCTAGCCTGAAGGGGACCGTGGGCGAGGTGGGAGTGACCAGTATATCGTACTTCTCGAAGGCTTTATCGAAGTCGGACTTGATCAGCGTCCGTACCTTCTGGGCCTTGACATAATAAGCGTCATAATATCCGGAAGAAAGGGCATAGGTACCCAGCATGATGCGCCGCTTCACCTCCGGACCGAATCCCTCCTGGCGGGTGCGCGACACGGCCTCCCAGATGTTTTCCGCCGGGACGGAGAAGCCGTACTTAACCCCGTCGTAGCGGGACAGGTTGGCCGAGGCTTCAGAAGGGGCGATGATGTAATAGACGGCCAGGGCATAGGAGGTGTGCGGCAGCGATACCTCCCAGTCCACGGAGGCTCCAAGCTCCTGAAGCTTGCCCACCGCCGCCCGGACGCGGTCCGCCACCGCCGTCTGCATGCCCTCGACGAAATACTCCCTGGGCACACCCACTCGCACCCCCTTCAGGTCCGGGACTAGCGCCTTGGAGTAGTCGGGCACCGGCACATTCACTGAGGTGGAGTCCCGGGGGTCGTATCCGGAGATGGCCTGAAGTACCTGTGCGCAGTCGGCCACGTCTCTGGTGAAGGGGCCAATCTGGTCCAGCGAGCTGGCGAAGGCCACCAGACCGTAGCGGCTGACCCGGCCATAGGTGGGCTTCATTCCTGCCACGCCGCAAAAGCTGGCTGGCTGGCGGATGCTCCCACCCGTGTCAGATCCAAGTGAGTAGATGGCCTCGCCGGCGGACACGGCGGCGGCCGACCCCCCGCTACTGCCCCCCGGCGCCCGCTCCAGGTCCCACGGGTTATGGGTGGGGAAGAAGGCGGAGTTCTCGGTGGAAGAACCCATGGCGAACTCGTCCATGTTGGTCTTGCCTACCATGACCAGGCCCTGATCGTTAAGCCTTTCCATAACGCCGGCATCGTAGATTGGGATGAAGTTCTCCAGGATGCGGGACGAGCAGGTCGTGCGCACTCCACGGGTGGAGATGACGTCCTTGATGGCCGCCGGTATCCCCAGCAGGGGGGAGGTGTCGCCCCGGGCCAGGCGGCGGTCGGCCTCCTCCGCCTGCTGGAGGGCCAGCTCAGGGGTCAGGGTCACGAAAGCCTTGACCCGGCCTTCGACCTCCGAGATGCGGTCCAGGACGGCGCGGGTCAACTCCACGGAGGAGACCTGGCGGCGGTCCAGGAGGGCGCGGGCCTCCCCCAGGGACGAACGAAATAGATTAGAGGGCACGGGCCGCTCCTATTCCTCCAGGACGGCCCGGATCTTGAAGTACCCTTCTTCGGTAAGGGGA
>JAUYDP010000030.1 GCA_030691805.1 Dehalococcoidia bacterium
CCGCAGAGTATCCTTGTTGGCGTAGCCGTTTGGATTAAACCCGACCATGGTCTTTTCCTTTAGCATCATCTCATAGATAGCTTTATCTTTGACGGGTGTATACTTTGATATCGTTGCTATTAGCTCGTCCACGCCCTTGCCACTAATGACCGTATCCAAATAGCTCCGAATCCCCTTGACATAGGCTACCATCCACCGGTTAGCCACGTCCCTGTTCTCCAGGAACTGGGGCGAAGCCAGGACTATTGACGCCTGAAAGCCAGGCCGGTACTCTGACACCGCCTTCAAGCGAACGGCCAGCCCTTTAGCCAGCGTCTGGCTAAGAAGAGGCTCCATCTGGAAAGCTGCATCGATGCTGTTGTTGGCGTAGGCCGCAACGGTATCGGGCATTGCCAGGGGGATGAAGTCGATGTCTTTGAGGGTTAGCTTGGCTTCGGAGAGTAGCGGGGCGAAATAGCGGGACATAGTCTGGACGGCTGTGACCGCCACCTTCTTACCCTTCAGATCGGCAATGGAGCGTATCTTCCCTTGATCAAAGAGGTCCTTACGGACGGTGATGGCCTGCCAGCTAAAGCCTGGGTAACTGGCGCCCCCATCGGCGATGACCTTGACGGGAAACCCGCGTTGAACGGCGTTGGCAACGCTTGCAGCCCATCCCCCAGTGCCGAAATCAAGGTCTCCTTTGGCAAGCACGGGCATCTGGTCCGAGAGGGAAACAATCGTGATCTGCTCCAAGCTAATGCCCTGTTCTTTGAAGTAGCCTTTATCGAGGGCCACGTATATAGGCGCTTCGCTTAGGGGTGCGGGCGAGCCCCACTTGAGGGTCACAGGCTTAGGGGTAGGCGCGGCTGGTGCCGGAGTCGGCGTGGCCGCAGCCTGGGCTGAGGCGGGGGTCGCCGCCTTGAGTGCCGGCGTGAGGGCGGCGGTTGGCGCCTGGGTAGGAGCGGGAGGCGCTGCTTGAGGGGCACAGCCGCTGACGGCCAGCAAGGCCAGGACTACCAGGGTTGGAACCAGTGGGCGTCTCTTCACCATCCGCATTGCTCCTCCATCCTTTAGTAACATTGGCCTTGTTACTCGACTTCAAACAGTAGAATGACCGTAGACTAGCATTTAGTAATCGCTTTGTCAAACGCTTGCTTCACCTCCCGAGTACTGGTGACCGCCACGCCCTTGGCTAATGATCTGTGGCGTGTAGCTCCGAGCCGTCCGTGCTGAAGACGGTGTCCGCCACCAACCCGGCCTTGAGCAGTTCCCTCACCTATCCATTGAAGATGCTCTCGGACTCCTCCTCCGTCAGACGCTCCAGGGCATCGGCTACGGTGTTCTTTTGGATGGGACGTATCAGACGTTTCCCCCGCCGCCAAAAGCCCTCTTCTATCTTCTCAGCAGTATAGCCTATCCGACGCAATAGCCCGGTATCCCGGAAGAGATGAGGTGAAGCCTTTCTACCGGGGCGCAAACTTCTGCGACGGGTACACGATCTCCCGCTTCCGCGCATCGTACAGGCCGGAGGTAGACAAGCGCAGGGTGGGAAGGGTGGCCAGGGAGAGGAAGTCCATGATGATGTGAGGGTCGGAATGCATGAAGTTACGAGCCTTGATATAATCCGTCAGTTCTTGCATGCGCCGAGCTATCTCTTCCACAGGCTCGGGAGAGAAGATGCCCGCAACGGGTAGGGGAAACTCGAACTCCACCTTGCCGTGGTCAACCACCACCAGTGCGCCCCCCAGGTCCATAACCCGGTTGACGGCCATAGCCATGTCCTCGTCGCTTGATCCCAGGACCATGACCTCCCGCAAAATATTATTGCTGCTGGCCAGGGCGCCGATAGCCGCGCCAAAGCCGAGAATAAAAGCGTTGGTCACTCGCCCTCCCTTGCCGTCCAGTAGGGCGACCTTGAGAATGTCTTGGGATGGGTCACATTGGATATGGCCGTCAACCACCGATAGCCGGAGGTCTGCACGGCGGTTAATCACCAGGTTCAGCATCTCGATAACCGGGAACTCCACGTCGCTACCCTCGGCGGGAATGCAGAAAAGCTCTGGCCCTACCAAACCGAAGGTCCGCTTCGTCTCCAGGCACCGATTATGCGCATAGCCTGAGAAATCTATGGAAGGAAACTCCACCACCAGATCGCCCTTCTCAGCCACTATCCGGCCGCTGGCAATGACCCGCTCCGGGGTGGGATGCCGCAGGTCCTTGATGAAGAGGATATCGGCATAGCGCCGGGGAGCGATGCCTCCCAGGACACCGTCCAGGCCCAGGTAGGTGGCAGGATTGATGGTAGCCATCTGGATGGCCGTAACCGGGTCCAGGCCGCAGCGGATAGCCTCTTTCAAGGTATAATCCATATACCCCAGCTTGACCACATCCATAGCGTAAAGGGAATCAGGCGTGAGCATGAGACGTCCGGTGTAGGCGCCGTGCTCTGAAATGACTTTAGACACCACCTCCATGTCCTGGCGAATACTGCCGTGACGCAAGGGCACCCAGAGGCCCAGGCGGAGGCGATCCAATACCTGTTGGACGGTAATCGGCTCATGACAATCGGTCAGGCCGGCCGATACCAGGGAATTAAGCTGGTCGAAGCTGGCTCCTGGGGTATGGCCCTCGACCTTCTTGCCCCGGCTGCGGGCCAACTGGAATTTCCGAAGAAGTAGGGGATCGGCGTCCAGGCCCAAAAGCCAGCAGGTGACCTCTGAAAGACCCAGAACGCGGGGGTGGTCCAGGATGCGCCCCAGGGTCTCCAGGTCGTAGAGCTCTGTCTCCTCCAGCATGGGATATGCCTGGGTCTCGGCCCGGACGGCGGTGAAGAATTTCAACGGCAGGGCCGATAACTCGTCAATAACCCGAAGGAAATCGTCGGCCTCGAAGATCGCGGATAGATAAAAGGAGTCCGAAAACCCGGCGGTCAGGCCGGTCGGAAGTATCTTCGCCATGAAGTTCTGGGGCAGGTACATGAGGTCGGAATGCCAGTGAACGTCTACGTATCCCGGCGCCAGGTAGAAGCCGCTGGCATCAATTACCTGGGTCTCTGCCCCTACCATCCGGTCCTGGGTCCCAACATAGGCGATACGGCTGCCGTAGACGGCGATATTCGCGGGGAGCACCTCGCCGGAGTAGACGTTTACGGTCTTGCCGTTGGCGATGTAGATATGGGCGGGCCGCAGTCCCTGGGCCACCTGAATCAGGGCTTGAGTCTCCTCAAGTGAGGGTTCCAGGCCCTCTCTCTTAACTTCTAGCATCGTCTCTATCTTACTCAACCTCAACTTATCTCTTATTTGAGAGCATGACAAGCCCCAGGGAGATAGCGGCCTCCCTGGGGCTTGTAGCGTCTAAATGCCTGGGAGACAGAAGGACTAGCGCCCGTCGCAGGCCTTGGCCTGGCTGCCTTGGAAGGCGCAAGCCTCGCAACAATATACCTTGCCACCTTTCTTGACTGGCTTATCGGTGATCTCGTCGCGGCAGTAGGCGCACTTCAACTTCTCGGTTGTTGGCTCCGCCATTTAGCTTACCCCCCCTCTACTTGCACTTACACTTAATATCTACCACCGGCCAGGGCCGGAGGTCTAACAAAGCGCCGTCGAAGCACAATTGAAGCACCATCGAAGCACAACGAAGCACCGGTGGGGCTGGGGAAAGGTAGGGCGGCTACCCTCCCACCTGACATTCCAGCCCCATGGACTCCAGCATCGCTTTAATATCTTGCACGACATCATCAGGCGGCGTTGCCAGGCCATCGAGCCGGTAGCGGCGGTCCAGGTTGGTGTATTTGCTGGTCCCGAAGCGGTGGTACGGTAACAGGTCCAGGCGGCGCACCCCCAGTTCTTGCGCGAATCGAGCGGTGCGGCGTACGTTCTCCTCGCTGTCGTTTATGCCGGAAATCAGGGGCAGACGCATTATCATAGAGACCCCAGCCGAGGCCACGGCCAGGGCATTGGCGAGGATACGCTTGTTGGAGACCCCAGTGGTGCGGCGGTGGGCCTCATCTTCCATATGCTTAATGTCGTAGAGGACCAGGTCAACATGCTCCAATACGAGCTGTAATGCTTTAGAGTCCGCATACCCGCATGTATCAATGGTGGTATGCAGTCCAAACTCCTGACAGCGCCGCAGGAATCCGGCCACGAACTCGGGCTGGGCCAATGGCTCGCCCCCCGACACGGTGACACCTCCGCCGGAGTTGCGATAAAAAAGGGCGTCCTTTCTGGCCTCTGCCAGCGTTTCCTCTTCCGACACCTCGCGCCCCAGCAACTCCAGGGCCCCCGGGTAGCAGGCCGGAACGCAAAGCCCGCAGTTATCGCACTTGCCCCGGTGGATGCGAATTCCGCCGGAGTGAATGGTTATGGCGTCCCGGGGGCAGGCTTCCACGCAACGCCCGCACCGGTCGCACAGGGAATTACGGTGGGAGACCTGCGGCTGCTGTTTCTGGGACTCCGGGTTAGAGCACCAGAGGCACCGCAACGGGCACCCCTTGACGAATACCGTGGTGCGGACTCCCGGCCCATCCTGTACGCTGTAACGCTGTATATTGAAAATTGCGCCCTTCAACCCTACCCCTACTTTCAACCTGTATCGGAGTCCCTGGCATCTCGCCTTTCAAACTTATGGCGAGTTAGGGCTCTTGTTTCCTATATTATATCTTGTCCAATGTTTCCCGCGCCAGTCGGCAGGATTACCAACTCAGGTCCAACCGGCCAAGCCGGGTTGTCAGCAAGGCAATGAAGCCCGCCAGCGCCACAACTGCGATCATGAAGAACGTCGAGGCGAGACCGGCCACGTCCGCCACATATCCCCCAACCACCGAAAGTACCGTCATGGAGATGATCCCAGCGGTGTTAACAAATCCCAGAGCAATCCCCCTGGTTGATGGCTCGGACGCTCTGGTGACCAGCGCAACCGAGACCGATAACGAACGGTTGGCCACGCCCAGACACACCAGCGCCAATACCAGCAACGGCCCTGGTGGGACAAACGGGAAGAGGACAAGCAGCAACACATCACCCGCCAAAGCCGCCATCACCACTGTCCTCCACCCAAGCCGGTCGGAAAGCTCTCCCATCAACGGAGCGGATGGTATGGCTACCAGGGCCGCCAGGCTTAGATAGGCGGCCGCCTCGAAGACTGGAAGGCCCCAATTACGGACCAGATACACCGGTACAAAGATGATCTCAAAGTTGGTGAAGACGATCAGCGAATAGATTAGGGTGACCTTTAGCATCTGCCGGTCGCGCAGCAGTCTTCGCCATATAACGTCTAAAACCGATACTGCGGCCGGCGCCGGTGATGGTGATGAGGATGGCCCCTTTAAGAAGAAAAACAGTATAGCAGCGACCACCGCCGCCAGAGACAGGGGCAGGAAGGCAAATCGCCATCCCACCGAAATGGTGATCACCCCGGCCAGGAGAGGAATGGCAAAGCGACCCGCCGAGCCTCCCGCATAATGCAGGCCAATGGCCCTGCCCCGCTCCGAGGGGGCAAAAGCCTCTGCTAGAAGTGAGTTCCCCGCCACAAAGTACGCTCCAAAGGCGAAACCGGTGGCGAGCCTGAGTCCAATCAACGACCAATATGTCGGAGCAAGGCCGGGGCAGCGCTGGCGATGACAAACCAGGCAAGTCCAACCAGGATAGTCCGTGGCTTTCCATATCTGTCGCTGAAATAACCACCCAGCAGAAGCAGGGCGGCGTGTCCCCAGTCGTAGCTGGCTGCCACCAACCCCAACACGGTGTAGCTCAGACCGAAATCCGACTGTATAGCCGGTAGAAGGACATTGATAATGTCCCTGCTTCCCTGAAAAGTGAATATAGCCATGCCGCAGGAGACCAGAAGATAGGCCTTGCCCGACAGAAAGGCCCGAACCGTTGCCGTAACCTGCGACACTTCTTTCTCCTTCGTAACGCCAATCGCGGTGGCCTTAATACCTTACGACTGAAATCCTGCGCGAACCGCGCATGAATTCTCGCTCAACCGTGACCAGCGTTTTGGTTCCGGCTATGCCGGGTTAGGAATAACGTGTTGCATTATATCACGGCTATACCTATACAAGCGCGATCGCGCGGCGCTATATCAAAAATAAGACAAACGCCTACCTGGGAGCGCCGGCGTCCCGCCGGCAATAGTTGGGGGAAATGTAGGGGCGGGTTTGAAACCCGCCCCTACGCCCCTCTAAAGCATTTAGCTTTACCATAGAACGGTGAGTTCCCAGAGCGTTAAAAGGAGAATTCCTGCTCGGTCTCTACCAACTCTTTCATGAGCGACGTTTCCAGGGATTGCCCATTGGGCTTGTTGGCCCTTTGCCGGCGAGGCGCAGGTCGGCGCTCCCAGGCGAGAGCTTCTTATGCGCGGTCGCGCCTGGAAGTCCAGCCGAAAACCCTTAGATACCGGCCTTGGCTCCAAATTCCAAACGTGGCTTTGCCCTAGAATTCGGGCCAAATGGGACTTTTCGGCCGGGTTCCTAGATAGCGGCATGGGGAACCACGGCAAAATAAGCGTGATCTCTGTGATCTCTGTGGTCTCCGTGGTAAACAAATAAAATAGCCCTCAGCGCTCTCCGCGTGCTCTGCGGTAAAACGTGATCTCTGTGGGCTCCGTGGTTAATTACTCGCCGCTATTGGTCCTGGAAGTTTGGCTGGCGCTTCTCGGTGTCGAAGGCCAGGGCTATCTCACATCCGCCGCCCAAGGCCATACTTTTGCCCCGGTGATCAGAGGTGAGAGGTCGCCCGAATGAATTCGGCGTTGGTGGCGGTAGCGCCGAATTTATTCGGCTGACCCGATAGCCCCTTGATTCAGATCTGCGTAGGAGCCACCCGCTCTATAAGGGCCACCTTCTGGACGCCGGGCTTCTCCAGAGTGTCCGGAGGTACCATCTCGATCTCCGGCCGGAAGACCAGGAGAGACTGGATCTTGCGAGCCAGCTCCTCCCGAAGCGGGCCGACCTGATCGGGACTGAGGCCGGGGCCGTACTCCACCTTCAGCTTGAGGGGTTGCTGCGTGGTATGGCCGGTGAAGTCGGCGATGACCTTCATCAGGCCGGTGGTGCGGGGCTCGAAGGTGGTCACCACGTCCTTTATGGCCGAAGGGAAGACATTGATGCCCTTCACTATAAGCATGTCGTCGGTCCGCCCGAAGCAGCGGACCTTGAAGCCGGTCCGGCCGCAACGGCAATCCGTGCCGGTGACCAGGACATGGTCCCCGGTACGGAAGCGTAGAAGGGGCGACGCCTCCCGGTCTATCGCCGTATAGACCAGCTCTCCTTTGACCCCTTCTTTAGGCTCCAGAACCTGGCCGGACTCCGGATCAATGATCTCAGCTATGATGAACTCCTGGGCGCAGGTGTGCATGCCGCTCTTGTCCTCGCATTCCGCCCAGTAGGCGCAGCCCAGGTCGGTGCCCCCCAGCATCTCCCGGACCTCGGCCCCCCAGATTTCCTCCATCTTAGCCCTGACCGAGGGGATGCCGCCTCCCGGCTCGCCGCCGGTGGAGATTTTGCGCACGGAGAACTCTCGCGCTGGAACCCCCAGGACCTGCTCCGCCTGCTCCCCCAAATAGATAGCAAAGTAGGGTGTTGCTGTCAAGGCGCCTGGGCGCTGGTCTGCCAGCACCCGCAGCAACCGCTCGGTTCCGGCGTCAACCCCGATTGGCAGGTCGCAAATCCCCATATATTGGAGTATCTGGAAGATGGGCACGCCCCCCACAAAGCCCTTGCTCATGGAGAAGGCATGTAGGCAGAAGTCGCCGGGCCGGAAGCCGTTGGCGTAGAAGGTGCGGGCGCCCATCTCGCACCATACCCAGAGGTCCCGCCGGGTAACCCCGACGTAGGACGGGCTTCCCGTAGTGCCGGAAGATGCCTGGACCTGGACCACCTCGTTGAGTGGCGCCGCCAGGTGCAGGCCCAGCGGGGGGGACGACTTGATGCTGTCCCTCAACTCCTGTTTCAAGGTGAAGGGGACATTCTGGAGGTCTGAGAGGGTCTTTATCTGGCCGGGCTTGACCCCCGCCTGGGCCAGCTTACGTTGGTAGAAAGGGGACCGTGCCCACAGGTAATCCAACTGCTTCCGTAGCTTCTCCTCCTGGACCCGTTGCACCTCCCGCCAGGGTAAGCCTTCGATCTCATTCCAGAAAGGCGTTGAGGACATGACGCTCCTCCGTAGGTAGTTTTGGCCGGATTATAGGCGCAGGGCCTTTGGCGTGTCAAGGAATACCATTGTGATAATGGGCATGATGTATTAGCAACCATTTGAGTGCTTGCGATGTAGGGTATCTGCATTCGTGAATCTACCCACTAGGGCCAGCCTAGAATATCAAGAACCAGTTGGGGTGATTTGGCGGGTTTTTCGGAGCGAAACCAGTTCCCGATACGTGCCAGGGCCGACACAAGGTCGGCCCCTACACCTACCGTACAATCGAATTATTTTATCTATTGGCGTAGGGGCGAACCTGGTGTTCGCCCCCCGTCGCAGTTATGCGCAAACCATCCCCAACGCAAAACGCGTACGTACCTGGGACAGGATGCACTTATTACGCTGTGATACTCCCACGTGCTATAATATCCCCAAACATCCGAGGAGTAGCCCTATCTCAGACGAACAACCGCCGCGCCTCACCAAAGACCAGGTGCTGCACATCTCCGCCCTTTCCCGAGTGGGCCTGAGCCAGGAGGACGTGGAGCGGTTCCGCGATCAGCTTTCCAGGGTACTGGAGCACTTCGAGACGCTGGCAGAGCTGGACACCAAAGGGATTCCCGCAACAGCCCAGGTCGGCCAACTACAAAACGTCATGCGCAGTGATGACCCTGCTCCCTCTACACCCAGAGAGGATATCCTGGCGAACGCTCCCCTTACCGAAGAAGGGTACTTCAAGATCCGGGCCGTCCTGGAGGAATAGGAGCGGCCCGTGCCCTCTAATCTATTTCGTTCGTCCCTGGGGGAGGCCCGCGCCCTCCTGGACCGCCGCCAGGTCTCCTCGGTGGAGCTGACCCGCGCCGTCCTGGACCGCATCTCGAAGGTTGAGGAACAGGTCAAGGCTTTCGTAACCCTGACCCCTGAGCTGGCCCTTCAGCAGGCGGAAGAGGCCGATCGCCGCCTGGCCCGGGGCGACACCTCCCCCCTGATGGGAATACCGGCGGCCATCAAGGACGTCATCTCCACCCGTGGAGTGCGCACGACCTGCTCGTCCCGCATCCTGGAGAACTTCATCCCAATCTACGATGCCGGC
>JAUYDP010000117.1 GCA_030691805.1 Dehalococcoidia bacterium
AGATCGTCACCAACTCTGGATCTCGCCCCGGTGACCTCCTGGTCTTGACGAAGCCTCTCGGTTTAGGGATCCTGACCACGGCACTGAAGGCCGACCTTCTGGGAGAGGACGCTATTGCCAGGATCACCGAGGTGATGGAGCGCCTTAACCGGGAGGCCGCCGAGGCCATGGTGGAAGTCGGGGTCAACGCCTGCACGGACATCACGGGCTTTGGACTCCTGGGCCACCTATACGAGATGGCCCACGGCAGCGGCGTCTGCGCCCGGGTCTACGCCTCGCGAGTGCCCGTGCTGCACGAGGTATGGCCCCTGGTGGAGGAGCGCATCGTCCCCAGCGGCACTTACGCCAACATGGAGTACCTGAAAGACAACATCCGCTGGGGAGAGGGGGTCTCCAAGGAGACTCAGATCGTCCTTTGCGACGCCCAGACCTCCGGTGGTCTCCTCATTTCGGTATCCAGAGAAAAATGCGATGCCCTGCTCCAGGCACTGGAGAGCCGGGGAGTCCCGGAACGGGCTGTGATCGGCGAGATATTGGACCAGCCGTCCGGGGTAATCCTGGTAGAGCCTTAGCTACCTCCCTGTCGCGCCATCTCTAGCACCTGTGTCAGGTGAAGCACTCGCACCGGCAGGCCTCGGCGGCGTACCCCATAAGCCAGATGGATCATGCACGATGGACAGGAGGTAACCAGCGCCTGGGCGCCGGTCCGTGCCACGTTGTCTATCTTCCGGTCCAGGATTTTCTGCGCCAGATCGGGCTGAGTAAAGCTATAAGCGCCGGCCCCGCCGCAGCACCAGTCAGCCTCCTCCATTTCCACCAGGGTAACTCCCGGTATGCTCCTGAGAATGGCCCTGGGCTCCTCTCGCAGACCCTGGTACCGGCTGGCATGGCAGGGGTCGTGGTAGGTTACTGAGAGGGGCAATTCAGAGAGCGTTTCCTGAGGGCCTGGCCTCGATAGTATCTCTGTTATGTCAAGTGCTTTGGCGGCCAGGCGAGATGCAGCTTCACCGAATTTCCTGTCGTCCGCCAGCAAGCTGGAGTACCCTTTGAGGAACGAGGAGCAACTGGCGCAATCGGTGACCACCGCGTCCACTCTCTCATGCTTCAGGAGGCGAAGGTTTCCTCTCGCCAGCCGCCTGGCCGTAACCATATCACCCTGCACATATAAAGGCAGCCCGCAACAGTAGTTCCGGACAACTTCTACGACGTAGCCTCTGCCAACCAGGACCCTTATGGTCGCTTCGCCTGTATCGGGCAAAAGGTAGTTGGAGCCACACCCCATGAAGTAGATGACCCTGGCCAGAGGCCTGGCGGGCGCTAGTGACAGGCCCTCGATTCTCTCTTGAAGGGGCTTGCCCTTGGGGCCAGGAAGCAGCTCGGCGGCCCTGGCCGCCCGGTTTCCTGCCAGCCCAGCTATACGGCTCAGCCCAGCCTTTTTCATCAAAGTCAGCAGTGCGACATAGCGGGACATGCGTCGGGGATTCATCAGGATTCCACGCAGCAGGGACGGCAGGACCCTAATTCGTCCACCATGAGCAGCCAGAGACTGCCGTCCAGCCGCTACAACCTGGTCCGTCTGCACTTTGGCGAAGCATTGCGGGACACAAGCCCGGCAGAGAAGGCACTCGGAAAGGGGCCGGTGTAGCTCATCGTCCAGCTCCAGGCGGCCCTCTAGAATGCTTCGTATCTGATAGTGATGGCCTCTGGCCGACGAAGATTCCCTCCTGGTCACCTGGTAGACCGGGCAGGCTGTCTGGCATATGCCGCAGCGGTTACATTTGGAGACCTCCTCCCTGACCAGTTCCAGAGGAGAAAGGGCCACGCTAGATGCCTCCCAGGTATCTGCCGGGGTTCATGATTCCCTGGGGATCGAAGACACTTTTGATCTTCCCCAAAGCAGGAAGCGCATCTACCGGGTCCCCCCAAACGTTAACGGCGCCTTTTATCAGGAGCGGGGCTTCCTCCAGGACCAGATAGCCGCCGGCGTGGCAGGCAAGAGACCGGGCCTCCTTCAGGAAAGCTACCAGTGCGTCCGGGTCCCCTCCCTGGGTTTTGGGGAAGAGGCGGACGAGGCCTGATCCGGCCCCGGCAACGCCCGGGCAATTCACACCGTGGGCCGCCGCCGCCTTGCCGGCCGCCTCCAGGTAACGAGCCACCACGGCTATCGGGACCCCGGCCCTTGCCACAAGCCCTGAACGGAGGCCATCGGTCAGCAACCGCCACAAAGGAGCGCCATCCTCCACTAAGGACCCCGGCGCCAGAGCCCTCAGCCGGGATTCCTGTCCTGATACCTCTTCGGAGAACCCTTCCAGGGCCACCACCAGGACCGGGCCGCTTCCCAGGGCAAGACCCAAGCGCCCCCCTATTAGAGCCGTCGCCCGCTCGTCCAATAGCTCCAATGCCGCCGGGATGATGTCGGCGCTTCCCAGAACGCGGCGCACCACCTCTCCGGCGTGCTCCAGGCTCCGGCAAAGAAGCACGAGGGTCCGCTCCTCCTCTGGAAGAGGTCGCAGCTTCAAGGTAGCCTCCACGATCAGGCCCAGAGTTCCCAGAGAGCCTACGAACAGCTTTGTCAGATCGTAGCCGGCCACGTTCTTGACCGTCTTGCCCCCTACCCTGATGGCGCGGCCGTCGGGCAGCACGGCTCGGAGGCCCAGTGCCAGGTCCCGGGGCGCCCCGTAGAGCAGCCGGTGGGGGCCGCTGCT
>JAUYDP010000124.1 GCA_030691805.1 Dehalococcoidia bacterium
GAGGAATTTTGAGCCAGCAGATATCAGCTTACAGAGTCAAGACAGAGTTAGCGGGATGGCGCCCGAAAGAGTAGCCTTCTCACCGAACTGGAGACAGGTGGCGCAGATAGGTTAGCGGCGGTCTGGGCAGCCCGCCCTAGGCTAAAGCCATGGGCTGAGAGACCGAAGCCCACTAAAAGGGCTGATCCGGAGGTAGATCTAAATCTATCAGACGACTAAGGTTGAGCAACGGATAGCGGATGAGAGGAACGGATAACGGATGGACGGCCCGTATCCCTGGCTAGGGGTCCATGGCGACTCATCCGTTATCTGTTTTGGCCTTTGGATCAGGGTTGGCCGTAACTATAGGCGCCCTCCGGGGCATAGCGCCTCATCCGTTGGGAATGCGGCACACTAAACCCTCAACACAGTTTATGAAACTCGGGGTGTCTCATGCCTCGCACCTATGGCTCTACTGTGATAACTGCATATCCAACCTCGGTTCATTTAGCCTCAACCTGAAGGGTGAGCCCGCTCCCCATCATGGTATAATAAGCGCAGTATTTATCTGAAGGAAAAAATTGAAGCTATCGGCCCTTCTTAAGGATGCAGGGCTTCCTGGCCCACTGGCCAGCGATCCTGAAATCACGGGCATCAGCTATGACTCGCGACGGGTAAACCCCGGCGACCTTTTCGTTGCCGCGCCTGGCTTCCGTACCGATGGCCGCCGATTTATACCTGATGCATTGGCCAAGGGCGCTGTAGCAGTGGTCGCTGAAAATGGTGAAGGAGGGACCCCACCGGACGGCGCCAAGACCATGGTGATCGTCTCATCGGCGAGGGCGGCCCTGGCCCGGCTCGTCGCCGCTTTCTACGGTAATCCTGGTCTCAAAATGCGGGTCGTGGGTGTCACGGGCACTGACGGCAAGACTACCACGTCCCACCTCATAAGCGCGGTTCTAGAGAGGGGCGGATACCGGACAGGTATCATCGGCACCGTTTACTTGAAGATAGGTGACCGGACCGTGCCGAATCCTTACCACCAGACGACTCCCGAGGCCCTGGAGATTCAGAAGGCCCTGGCGGAGATGTATGATGCGGGGACGGACTATGCAATAATCGAGAGCACCTCCCACGGGTTGGCCCTTAACCGGGTGGACTGCTGCCATTATGACGCAGCGGTCTTTACCAACCTGACCAGCGACCACATGGACTTCCATACTGGGCGTGAGGACTATCTTTCCCAAAAGGCGAAGCTTTTTACTTCCCTTGGCGAGACAGTGGACAAAGGAATTCCAAAAGCATCTATCCTGAATGCCGATGATCCCGCGAGCGATTACCTGGCCAGTATCTCTCCGGTCGGGCTTCTGACGTATGCAATTGATGCGCCGGCGGACGTTCGTGCCCTCCGGCTGTCGCCTTCGGGCTGGGGGACGGCATTCGTGCTATTAACTCCCCAGGGCGAAATACCTGTAAACCTGCCCTTGATCGGACGGTTCAACGTCTACAATGCCCTGGCAGCAGCGGCCCTGGGCCTTTCTCAGGGCATCGGACTGGCTAGCATCCGGGAGGCCCTGGAGTGGTTTCACGGGGTGCCAGGGCGGATGGAGCTGGTGGATGCCGGCCAGGGGTTCACAGTGGTCGTGGACTTTGCCCACACCGCTGGAGCGCTGGAGAAGGCGCTGGAGGCCCTGCGCCCCCATTGCCGAGAAAAACTCACGGTAGTTTTCGGATGCCCAGGCGAGCGGGACCGCACCAAGCGGCCGGTTATGGGAGCGGTAGCAGCCCGCTTGGCCGATTTCGTCATCTTGACCAGTGATGAACCCCGTTCCGAGGATCCGGAGTCCATCATCCGAGAGATCGAGGCTGGGGTGCAGGCCCAGGGACAGGCCGATGGCCGGGACTATCTGGTATTACCCGACAGACGGGAAGCACTGGCCTATGCGCTGGCTCGGGCGGGAGATGGGGATGTGGTCCTGTTAGCGGGCAAGGGCCACGAGGACTCCATTATCTACGGAGAAAAGAGCATCCCATGGGGCGACAGAAGGGTAGCGCTGGAGATATTGACCGGCGCGGCAGAGCGGGCAACGTGATAATTAGTCGTTACACGAAACAGGTTTACGCGAGTTGTAAATCAAGATTGGGGTCGTTTTGAATCAAAAATTTGCGCCAATGGTAGAGAGGAAGCCCCATTGAAGGTGACATTTCCCCACATGGGGTCAGTTTGGGTCCCTTTCAAGACCCTTCTGGACAAGCACGGCATAGAATCAGTTGTGCCGCCCATTTTTAGCAAGAATACCATGTCCCTGGGGGTCAAGTACTCTCCGGAGTGGATGTGCCTACCCTATAAGGTGCTACTGGGTAACCTGATAGAGGGGTTGGAGCAGGGTGCTGATACCGTTATAGACGTCCGTGGGCCGGGACTCTGCCGTCTGGGTTACTATGCAAAGCTTCACGAGGACGCTTTGCGGGATATGGGATTCAAGTTCACCATAAGGGCCTTCGACTGGCAGGCTGAGGCGATCCTCGCGCTGGCAAAGTTCATAAAGGAATTGTTGCCGGGGAATAAGTCATGGCGGGCGACCCTGGGCGAACTCAAGTTTGCCATTCAGCAGTTGTCCCTCATAGAGGAAATCGAGCGGAAGGCCCATTACGTTCGCCCCAGGGAGATAAAGAAGGGTGAGGCCACCCGAGTCTGGCGTGGCGCCGGAGACCGGGTGTGCGCCGCCCACACCACCGCCTCCTTAAAGAAGGTGCGGGAGGAGGTAATGGGCGAGCTAGACGCAATCCCCACGGACACGGCCGCCCGGCCCTTGCGGGTCAGCATCCTGGGCGAGTTCTACGTGGCTCTTAACCCCTTTTGCAATATGGATCTGGAGGACGAGCTGGGCAAGCGGGGTGTTGAGGTGACCCGCTCCGCCTGGCTGACGGAATGGGTGAAAGCCTGGCTATTCTTGGAATGGGTGGGCCTGGGCCATGGGCGAAAGGTGAAGCGGGCCGCCCATCCATACTTGAGCCGGGACGTTTCCGGCGATGCTATCCAGTCTCTGGGCGAGACTATCCTTCACAAAGAGGAGGGGTTCGACGGTATCCTGCACCTTTACCCCTTCACCTGTATGCCGGAGATCATCGCCGAGAATATCTACCCACGGGTCATCAAGGACCACTCGATACCGGTTCTAACTGTCGTATTCGATGAGCAGATGGCCAGGGCCGGCCTCATCACCCGCATCGAGGCCTTTATAGACCTGATGGAGCGGCGGCGGACCAAGGCGCTGGCAGCCAAGACCGGTTGATTCTTGATAAATTAATTAGGTAATTAGGTGATTTGGCGATTGGGTGGTTAAGTGGTTAGGCGGTTAGGCGATTAACCCAATCCCCTTTAGAAGTGATACGTAGCGGCGGACGTCTCCAGCCTGTTGAAAAACTCGAGAAATGGAGGGCCTTCCAGGGGCACCGTGGCGGGGCAGGCGTTGCCCCTGTAGTGGCGAGGCATGCCTCGCTGGTACAAGACGGGGACATGCGCGGTGCTACCACACGCGGACGCGCAGGGACCCACGGACTGGCGAGGCATGCCTCGCCACTACA
>JAUYDP010000133.1 GCA_030691805.1 Dehalococcoidia bacterium
AAGATAGAACTCACGAGCGAGATTTGGCAGGAAGGCAACATGTATTCCGCCTACTGTCACGAATTGGATGTAGCTACCGCCGGCCGCACCGTAGACGAGGCGCGAAAGAACCTGGCAGAGGCTTTGGAGATATTCTTCGAGGAGACAGCCCGAAAGGGGACGCTGCAAAGCCTCTTGGAAGAGTCTGGTTTCCTGGTGGGACAATAGCGGTGCAGTAAGTAACCTCTGGCGCGGGTGTTGGGGAAGGGGTTAGGTTGGGTGGTGCCATCTACTGGCTGGATGCCGGTGTGAGGGACAGGAAGATCGTATTGGTGACCGGCTGCCCAGCCGCGTCGATAACCGAGAGGCGCTTGAAGTTGTCTGGCGTGTATAACCCGATGGCGATCCGGTGGCTCTCCGGTGCGAAACCGGCGGGTAGGTCGAAGTGGAAAGGCACGGTAACAACCTCCCCCGGCCGCCACAGGGTGGTGGGGTAGGGGTTTCCTTCGGGTTGCAAGTCCTGGTAGGAGAGGACCTTTTCCCCGTAATCTAATAAGTGGGCCAGGACCGCATAGTCTTCTCGAATGATGGCGAGGGCTTTCCAGTAGGTTGTAAGCTCAAGGGACTGTTGCCCCAGGGCCAGATCATATCCCAAGAAGGCGGCCTTGTTCTCAAGGTTAGCCTCTCGTATTGTGGTGACCTTGACCGGGCCCTCACTCACCGGCGCTCCACGGCCAACGAAGACCGGGCCCAGGAGAAGCGACTTCTCCGGAAAGATAGGAGGGACAAGGCCTTCCCGCTGGATGGGCAGGGCCTTGCCGTTATCCATAACGTCCAGGGTTATCCGGTACATACCCGGCGGCATATCTGTGGGGACCCTGATCTGGCGAGCTTCCTTTTGCACGGCGCCTTCCTTGCCAAGACCCCGGCTGCCGGTGTTACTCTGGCTCCAAACCCTTCCGGTGCGTCCTTTGAGGCCAATACGGACCTCCTGCTGGGCGGACAAGTCCTTCCAGTAAAGGCCCAGGGTAGCATCCTCGCCGGGGATTAACGTCTCCCGATCTATTTCATAGCCTATTAGGGTGGGCCCACCGCTCCAGGAGACCTCTACCGGTGATGCGACGGTAGCGGGGGATAACGCGGACTGGCGTTGTAGGGCGTAGATGGCGATCAGGAGCAGAAGCACTAAGAAAAGGCCAGCAACGGGAAGCGCGTGATGTTGGTTGGTGGCGCCTGGTTGTGGTTGATATTGCTTTGTTGTGCTTGATGGTGCTTGATGGTGCTTGATGGTGCTTGATCGGGTTCTGGGGCGTTTCAGAAGGAACACCAGTAGGGCAAGGACCAGGGTGGCGGCGCTGGCCAGGGAGACGGCATTGCCTAGAAGGCGGGCGCGGGTATCCAGGAAGCGAAATTCGACGGTATGCTCCCCTGGAGGGACCTGAACACTCATCAGGTTCGCCGTGCCAACACCCGTCAGGGATGCTTCCTGGCCATCCACATAAGATGCCCATCCAGGGAAATAGGTCTGATTGAAAAGGAATGGGGTGCCCTCCGGGCTGCTCACGTTGAATCGGCCCAGCGTAGTGCGGGTCTCTAGAACCTCGACCTTCGCTCCCTTCGCCAGGAAGCTCTCGTCAAACGCAACTGGTGGCTGGTCCGAGGCGATGGCATCCAGCGCCAGGGGCGAGGACCCCAACTTGGACCGGACTCCCTTGGGCAGGTACTCTCCGGCGGCGGTCATCCCCAGGTTCTGGGAGGTTAACTCGAAACGGAGGCTTCCCAAAACGGACACCTGGTCTTCTCGTAAGTCTACGTAACGGGGCAGCAGGTTGACGACGTTTGGGATTGTGACGAGCAGGACCAGAGCTGTCAGAGCCAGACCGCTGCGGCCAGGCCGAAGCAGGGATGCCCAGCGGCCCAGATAGCCGGTAAGCGCCGAAGTAAAGAGGATGAGGAAGGGCAGGAGCCTCCACGGCGACTGAAGATAAGACATGAGGGGCACCTTCTCCCAGAGGGACAGCGCCCAGGGAAACATGACGGAGTAATAAGCAAGGGCGGCCACCGCTAAAAAGGCCAGCGGGCCAAACCCCGAGCGATCTCCCCTGGTACGTCTTATGACTAAAAGGGCCAACCCAGCGGCCGCCAGTACCACTTCTATCAGGCCCATTTCCACCGGATAGGCGTAATCCCCGGCTACCGAGCGGGGCCCATAGTACTGAAGTAAGGCGTTGGAAACGTAGCTGGACACCTGCATCAGGCTAGTGCGATAGTAGAAGCTGGGGTCGTTGGCCAGCCGCCCTATCTGGATATCGTCTACTTGAAGAAGGGCGGGCATCCAGAAAAACGCGCTCAGGCCGAAGGCCAAAACGATTGCCGCCAACGCATACAGCGCTTGACGCCCAAACGTACCGGAGCGGCTCCCCGTCTCATCCCCTTGCACCGGCAGGCCGTGGTGGTGTGAGTATCCCCCCTGCTCATCCCCTTGCACCGGCAGGCCGTGGTGGTGTGAGTATTCCCCTTGCTCATCCTCCTGCGCCGGCAGGCCGTGGTGGTGTGAGTATCCCCCCTGGTCATCCCCTTGCACCGGCAGCCCGTGGGGGTGTGAGTATTCCCCTTGCTCATCCTCCTGCGCCAGTAGGCCGGTGGGATAGGAGTGTCCCCCCACCTCATTTTGCGCCGGTAGGCCGTGGGGATGGGGCTGTCCCCCATCCCCATCATTAACTGCCGGT
>JAUYDP010000240.1 GCA_030691805.1 Dehalococcoidia bacterium
AGCCCACCCTCGGCCTGGACCCTCAGACCAGGGAACATATCTGGAGTTATATTATGAACCTGAGAAAGGAAGAGGGAGTTACCATCTTCCTGACCACCCATTACATGGACGAGGCGGAACACTGTGACCGAATCGCCATCATAGACCATGGACGCATCGTGGCCCTGGACACCCCGTCCAACCTCAAGGCATTGGTCCGTGGTGACATTATAGAAGTGCGTTCCACCAACGAAGAGGAGACGGTCAGGCAGATCGAGGCCCGGTACGGCGTTGCCGTGACTCGCGAGAACGACCGTATTTCCCTGGAGACCGCGAACGGCGAAGAATTCATCCCAGAGCTTATCCGAGCGCTGGGACCAGCGATCACCTCCGTTGGGCTCCACCGTCCAACCCTGGACGATGTCTTCCTGAAGCTGACAGGCCGGGCCATCAGGGAGGATTCCGCCCCTAAGGATGAGGTTGTCCACCAGTTCCGCCAAATGATGAAGAGACGCTGATGGCCAATTTAAGAGCCATCTATATCATCTGGTATAGGGATCTCCTCCGGTTCTGGAGGGATAAGGTTCGAATCATCTCCGCCCTGGCCCAGCCCCTGATGTTCCTGGCCCTTCTTGGGCCGGGCCTCTCGGCAGGGATGGGCATCATCGGCCGCAACTCCATGGGCGAGAGCATAGATTATGTGAAGTTCCTCTACCCTGGAATTATCACTATGACCGTGCTTTTCAGCGCGATGTTCTCGGCTATGTCGGTGGTCTGGGACCGAGAGTTCGGATTTCTGAAGGAGGTGCTGGTAGCACCGGTTAGCCGCGGCTCGGTGGCAATAGGCAAGTGTCTGGGAGGCAGCACCATCTCCATGATCCAGGGCGTTATCTTGCTGGCCTTCGCCCCGTTTTTAGGCGTGGGCCTCACGTGGGAATCGGTAGCGGCCCTCATACCCTTGCTCTTTCTCACCGCATTTTCTATCACGGCGTTGGGGCTTATGGTAGCCGCCCGGCTTCGCACTATGGAGAGCTTTCACATGGTGATGAACTTCTTGGTCATGCCTATGTTCTTTCTGAGCGGGGCGCTCTTCCCCTTAAATAACCTACCGGGGTGGCTAAGCGTCCTGACGAGCCTGAACCCGGTCACTTATGCGGTAAACCCCATTCGGCAGGTCATCCTGAAAGCAACCAACTTTCCCGGCCAGGTCTTGCCGCCGCTGGGCTTTAATGTTGGGGGTATTTATTTGAGCTTCACGCACGACGTGGTGGTGCTGGCAGCCTTCGGAGTCGTGATGGTGCTTCTTGCCATGCAGGCATTCTCAACTCAGGAATGAGACCAAAAGCTACCAGCAGCGAGATCCTGTTCAACGCCAACTTCCTCTACCTCTGGTTCGGCGCGCTCACCGCCTTTGCCAGCTTCAATATCCTTATTCCAATTCTACCGCTTTACATCGTCAGTGTAGGAGGTACGGAATCCCAGATAGGGCTGGTTGTTGGAATCCTGACGGTCACGTCGGTATCGGTTCGCCCGTGGATCGGCCGGCAGGCAGACCGGCGGGGGAAGAAGCTGATACTGATGTGGGGCACTTTGGGTTTCATGATCTCGGCTGTCTTCTATAATTTGGCCACCAGCGTGGTCCTCTTAATAATCTTACGCCTCTTCCATGGGGTGGCCTGGGCTGGCACCTCTACCAGTTCCACTGCCCTGGTGGCCGATATCGCGCCTCCCAGCAGGAGAGGGGAAGCGATAGGGTGGTATGGCACAGCGTCCAACGTCGCCATGGCCGTGGCTCCTCTTGCCGCAGGCTTTCTCATAAAGGATTACGGCTATGGCACAATCTTCGCTATTGCCTCGGTGCTGGCTCTTATTACACTGGCAGCTTACAGCCGCGTCCGGGAGCCGGCAAGAACATCGAGCCATACTGGTCCACCGGCTGGACAACCTTCCTCCGCCTCCTCCTGGCGAGACCTGGTCTACCGGCCAGCCCTGTTCCCTGCCATAATCCTCCTGTCCGTAACCCTGACCTACGGGGTTCTCATACCTTTCCTGCCGGTCCTGGCCGTCCGCCACAATATCAATCCCGGTCTCTTCTTCGCAACATACGCCATTTTTGTCATACTGGTGCGGCCACTGGGAGGCAAGATATCCGATAAAGCCGGACGTTCCAGCGTGATCATCCCGGGCATAGCCGCTATCTCCGTGGCCATGGGGCTGCTGGCCTTTGCCAACGACCTGCCCCACTTCTTGATAGCAGGAGCCATCTATGGAATCGGATTTGCCCTGGCAATTCCCGCATTGATGGCTTTAGCCGTTGACAGGGCGGCCCCCGAGTCCCGCGGGGCGGCCATGGGCACGATCAGCGCGGGATTCGACCTGGGCATAGGGATAGGCGCCATAATCCTGGGGTTCCTGCTGGAGAAGACCAATTTCCAGGTGATGTTCCTGGCAGCGGCAGGAATCGCTGCCGTGAACATCATCACTTATCTGGTCTGGCCTAAGAAAACTTAGTTTTATGTCAAATGGTCTTGTTAGATTTTAGTAGCCAGTACTCCAGACTATCCGCCAGGGCCAGCCATGAGGCGTCAATGATATTCGTGGAGCTGCCCACGGTATTCCAGACATCGTCTCCCGCACGAGACTCGATAAGGACCCGTATCTGGGCTTCCGTGCCGGCTCCTTCATTCAGGATGCGCACCTTATAGTCGGTCAGCCGCACCTGCTCCACGACGGGGTAAAACTGGGAAAGCCCTTTTCGGAGCGCCAGGTCCAGGGCGTTCACCGGACCATTGCCTTCAGCAGCGGTGTGCACCTCAGTGTCCCCCACCCGCACCTTGACCATAGCCTCGGAGAGCGACTCCATCGCTCTCCGGGAAGGCCGGCGATGCTTCTCGACCACCACCATGAAGTCCACAAGCTCGAAGGGCGGCCGGTAATCTTCGTTGGAGCGCACCAGCAATAATTGGAACGAGGCTTCCGCCCCTTCGAACTGGAAGCCCTTACTCTCCAGCTCCTTGATCCGGGTAAGCAGCGCTTGGGCCTTGGGCTTGGACAGCGAGGCGAGCCCCAGTTCTTTAGCTTTATAGGTGATATTCCCCTTGCCCGAAAGCTCCGAGACCAGCACCCGCTGGGAGTTGCCTACAATACCGGGGCTGATGTGCTGGTAGCTCTCTTCACACTTTATGGTAGCCGCCACGTGCATCCCGCCCTTATGGGCGAAAGCGCTGGCCCCGACGTACGGCAACTGATGGTTGTGGGCCAGATTGGCCAGCTCACTTACGTACCGGGAGACCTCCGTTAGCCGGGCCAGCCGGCCCTCATCCAGACAGGAAAACCCCAGCTTGAGCATCAGGTTAGGAATGATGGAGCAGAGGTTGGCGTTGCCGCAGCGCTCTCCCACGCCGTTGATGGTCCCCTGGACCTGGCTGCATCCCAGCTCCACCGCGGCGATGGAGTTGGCCACGGCCAGTTCCGAGTCGTTGTGGGCGTGGATCCCCAGGGACGCCTTGGGAAAACGTTTTTTCACCACCTTGATGATCTTGATCAGCTCGCTGGTCAGGGTGCCGCCGTTGGTGTCGCACAGCACCAGGTACTGGGCCCCCCCCTTCAGGGCCGCCTCCAGGGTTTGCAGGGCGTAGTCCCGGTCCTCCTTGAAGCCGTCGAAGAAGTGCTCGGCGTCGT
>JAUYDP010000284.1 GCA_030691805.1 Dehalococcoidia bacterium
ACACCTCGGCGCCGCAGGCCGGGGGTTCGGGGGTGTCCCCCGCGTTGTACCATACTGTAGGGGCGAGGCATGGCTCGCTTCTACACTAGGCGCCGCCAGGCCGGGGGTTCGGGGGTGTCCCGCCGACTCTACGCACCCCAGCGCCGCAGGCCGGGGGTTCGGGGGTGTCCCCCGTCTCTGCACACCTCAGCGCCGCAGGCCGGGGGTTCGGGGGTGTCCCCCGTCTCTTCCTACAATACGGGGGGCCGGGGGGCAGATGTTAACTCGCAGATCTGGTGTTGTTGACTAAGGGGAGTAGAAACATGCGGGTACCAATCACAAGGCTTAAAGAAATGAAGGAGCGTGGCGAGAAAATTTGCATGCTTACAGCATACGACTTTTCCACCGCCCGCTTCCTGGACGAAGCCGGCGTTCCGGTCATCCTGGTCGGGGATAGCCTGGGCATGGTCGCTCTGGGATACCAGTCCACCATCCCGGTCACCTTGGACGAGATGTTACACCATACCCGCGCCGTGGTGCGAGGCTCTCAGCACGCCTTGATAGTTGGCGACATGCCGTTCATGACCTACCACTCCAGCATACCTGAGGCGGTGCGCAACGCCGGGCGTTTTCTTCAAGAGGGCGGTTGCCAGGTTGTAAAGCTAGAGGGCGGGGAGCGAATGGCCGAGACCATTCGCCGCATCGTAGATTGCGGTATTCCAGTAATGGGCCATATCGGCCTGACACCCCAGTCCATTAACCAGTTGGGAGGCTACAAGGTGCAGGGAAAAAGCGCCGCCTCCGCCATGGCCCTCCTCTCCGATGCCCGGGCCCTGGAGGAGGCAGGTGTTTTTGCGGTGGTTCTGGAGTGTGTTCCGGCGCCCCTGGCCAAGCTGATCACCGCTTCGGTCAGCGTTCCAACTATCGGCATCGGGGCAGGAGTGCATTGCGACGGCCAGGTGCAGGTAATTGCCGACCTGTTGGGGCTGTTTACCGATTTCGTGCCAAAGCACGCCAAGCAATACGCTAAGCTGGGGGAAGCCATTAAGCAAGCAGTCGCCCAGTATATGAATGAGGTGCTCTCCTGTGCCTTCCCCACCGACGACGAGAGCTTTCCCATGGACGAACGGATAATCGCCGAGATCACCGATAAAAAGACGGCGCGCCCCAGTACGTTATCGGCAGGCAAGGCACGCTGAATGGTAGCAATCCCGACAAAGGGAGGCCTCCGAGCCCCCCGGTGTAGCTGACAGGGGCGAGGTACGCCTCGCCCCTGTCAGCCAGCAAACTTTCCGGGGCATCATGTCACTGACGTTAGTCCAGGGCACCCCTAGAGTAATCGGAGAAAAGACCATTATCCCCGTGGCCCTGGTTGCCTTTTTTCAGGGAAGCCCTAGATTCGAGTTGTTCTGGGCTCGACCCCTGGCCTTTCGAGAGATCGGACCTCGCAGCGACAGGCTTATTCCGTTGTTTCCTTTGCCGGGAGCAGAAAGGAGGTTCCAAATGGAGCCTGGAAGCATTTTAAAGGATCTAGTTGACAATCTCCGGTCGTCCGCCTCAGTCAACGCCGTGTTCGGGGAGACCCGTGAAACCCAGGGAAAAGCAATCATCCCGGTAGCCTGCGTCCATTATTGCTTCGGTGCAGGAGGCGGAGAGGGCGCAGGTCCGGCGGCTGGTGAAGGACAGCCTCCGGTAGCCGGAAGTGGAGGCGGTGGCGGAGGCATGGTCAAAGCCAGGCCCCTGGCGGTCCTGGAGGTTACCCCAGAAGAGACCCGTGTTCTGCCCGTATTAGACTACTCACGCCTGGCGTCTATGGCTATGGGAGGATTCTTCGCCCTATGGCTCCTCCGGACCCTCCGCCGACGGAACAAATAGGGGCAAATGGACCAAAGCGACACGCTGGTCCTGGACACGGGGGCCGCCATGCGAGCGGTACGGGCCGGTCTAGCCGGAACCGTGGGCTTAGTCCCCACCATGGGTTACCTGCACCAGGGCCATATGGCGCTGGTGCGCCGGAGCCGCGAGGAGAACGACCATACCATCGTAAGTATCTTTGTCAACCCCACCCAATTCGGGCCGCAGGAGGACTTCCAGCGGTATCCGCGCGACCCGGAGCGGGACCTGAGTTTGCTAAAAAAGGAAGGTGTGGACTTTGTATTTATGCCGTCTGTACCGGAAATATACCCGGCCGGCTTCGACACCTACGTTGCACCCGGCAGCATAGCCGAGCGTCTGGAGGGCGCTGCCCGGCCAGGACACTTCCGGGGCGTGGCGACGGTCGTGCTCAAGCTGTTCAACATAGTCCAGCCTACCCGGGCCTACTTCGGGCAGAAAGACGCCCAGCAGGTGGCCGTGATTAAGAAGATGGCGCTCGACCTGGCCCTGGGACTGGAGATAACGCCGGTCCCCACGGTGCGAGAGCCGGATGGCCTGGCCATGAGCAGCCGCAATGTCTACCTGAACCCCTCAGAACACCAGGCCGCCCTCTGCCTATGGAGGTCATTGCGGGCAGCGCGGGACCTCTGGGCGAAAGGGGAAAGGCGGGCCGAGACTTTGCGTCAGTCCATGCGGACCATACTCGAATCGGAGCCTCTTGCCCGGATTGAATACGTTAGCGCGGCCTACGGCGAAACACTACAAGAACTCGAAGAAATTCAGCCCGCCGCTCAGGTCTCCCTGGCCGTCTGGATCGGCAAGACCAGGCTGATTGATAACATCGAGCTGCGAGTTTAACATATCTTGCATCCCATAACATGCCTTTGCCTAATAGCTCGCGGGCTCGCGGGTGACGACCGTAAATTAATCCGAGCGGCGCTTCAATTTTCCGACAAGCAGCTTGCTTTTTGCAATGCGGTACGAAGCCCTCTATCATTACATGTATAGGTTGGACCGCGGCGGGAGGACACCATGATACAATTGGGCGTTAGCCAATTTGGACCAATAATCAATGGGAACGTGGTACTGAGGCCTTTCAATGTTTTTGTTGGGCCGAATAACGCAGGCAAGTCGTATATGGCCACGTTAATATATGCTATCTTTCATTCGCTTCAGCGTGTTAATATTATTTTTCCCCCAATCGGTCGAACAGGAAGATTCTATCCGCTTTACCGGCAAGTGCATTTCTATTCGGACATAGATTGGGAACCTGGCATCTACCCTATGGTAAACAAGAAAAATGCCCAGAGTATAAAAGCATGGATACAGAGCATTGCCGAAACGAAACAAGAAAAAGTAACATTGGCATTTGGTGAACTACCTGGTGAAGTACGAGACGTTTTGCACAAAGCAGTTAGCG
>JAUYDP010000288.1 GCA_030691805.1 Dehalococcoidia bacterium
GCGATAGAAGCGGCAGCAGGCAGCGTGCCCCGGCCATAATGGGGGTTACAGAGGGTGTCTTCTTGCCGTCTAAAAAGGGGGTGATAGGGGGTGTCCCCTTACACACAAACCCACGTAGTCCCCCGCCGAAAGAGGGTTGCAGGGGACAAGCCCCCGCACTACGCTTTGTTTGAAAAAGGGGGTGATAGGGGGTGTCCCCCTGAATCAATAGTAGCTCTTTGACGGGCTTCAGCCCGTATGAGTAGAATAAGAATGTATTTAACCATGCAAAGGAGAACACATGGCAAACCTTGAGAAGTGGGTAACGTTGGGTAAGGACCTGAGCGCCGCCATAAGGCCAAGAAGCTTTCCCCTCGGCATAAAGCTAATAAAGCCAGGCGAAGCCTTTCCGGAGAAGGTCCATTTCCCAGTAAAGGACATGGGAATAAAGATAACCCTTTGCCAGGCATTCACCATGGGACGGCTTTATGGACAGACCATCGCTATGACCAGAGATGACGCCGTCTTCTGCCCGGGCCCGCTCCTCTGGGGATGGGAAGAGATGGACGACGAAGCGGACCTGGCGAACTTCTGGGTCAAGGACCTCCCATTCTTCGCGTACCCAGAGCTTGGAATGAAGACAATAGCGGCCATGCCCCGTTTCAAGAAGGGGCAAATAGCGGGAGTGGTTGTCTCCCCTCTGGAGTGGACCCGCATCGAGCCTGACGTAATTATGATATATGCTAACCCTGCTCAGATGATGCGGCTGGTCCAAGGCACTTTGTTCAAACAAGGCGGGGTCTTGACCTCATCTTTTACCGGGCTAGCGGCCTCCTGCGCCGAAGGGGTAATAGAAACCTACCTTAACAACGTCTCCAGGGTGGTATTGCCCGGCGCTGGGGACCGGGTAGTAGCCATGGACCAGGACGACGAGCTTATCTTCACCCTTCCAGCGGATAAGCTGGAGGAACTGGTAGACGGGGTCCAGGTGCGCCACGGCACCCTCGGCGGCCAGCGCTACCCCATCCCGTTCAATGTGCGCTTCCAGCCACAGATGCCCTATGGCAAGCTGGAGCGCGAAAAGAAGGTCAAGGGGAGATAGTTTATCCGCAGATTTCGCAGATTCTATCCGCAGATTTCGCAGATTTGAAAGACTAAGGACGTCGTTTTGGGTTGCAGCGCATCCTTCAATGTCATTCTGAGCCGGAGCGTCGTGGTAAATCTTTCCGCGATGAGCACCATGCAAGCCGAGGCGAAGAATCTCGGTGCTCCTGAAGCAGCGAGGTCTTGAAGCAGCGACGAGATTCTTCGCTCTGCTCAGAATGACCTGGGGTGAAGGCTCAGAATGACTTGGGCGAAGGTCTCAGAATCACGTCTTTCAATGCAGAAACGCGCACCATCAAACGGAGGAGGCACTAATGGCTGACTTAAGGACCAAACTGGGATCGCTGGAGCTGGATAATCCGATTATCGTTTCTTCGGGTTATGCGACGGAGACGGAAAGCGCCATAGCCAAGGCGGACGCCTTCAGGCCGGGGGGGATTATCATGAAGACCTCGCTGCCCAACGACGAATACGTTAAGGTGGTCAAGCCCTACGCACCGCACCGTTTCCCCAGCACCCGGGCCAAGTTCGACTCCTGCGAGGACGGGCTGATGGGGGCCGAGGCGCTTTCCACCCTTTCCCTGGAGCTCTGGGCTGAATGGCTGGCCAAAAACCAGTCCAAGTTCCAAAGCCTGCTTATCGCCAGCGTGGCTGCCGTCTCCGTAGAGGGCCACGTCCGAGGCGCCAGGCTGATGGAGGAGGCCGGCGCTAAGGCCGTGGAGTTGCTTCTGGCCTGCCCCGCGCCCTACTTCAAGCCTCACAAGTACACCATGACCCAGGACGCTCAGGTAGTGCGGGAGATCTGCACGGCGGTGAAGCAAGCGGTGAAGATCCCCGTGGGCGTGAAGATCATGCCTTTCTCCTACCTGGCACGGGCGGCCCGAGAGGCAGGAGTAGATTGGATCACCCTGGGAGGCGTATTCCTGGCTTCCCCCGGCATTGACCTGGAGACGCTGGAACCCAAGGTGCCCGGTGCGGTCTTCATCAGCGGTTCACGCCTCTACAAGTATGTCACCTGTAAGGCACTCCTCACGGTTTCCAAGATGGCCCGTGACGTGCACTTCTCCGCGCACGGCGGGGTACAGGATTGGAAGGACGCGGCGGAGTTCATCCTCTATGGCGCCCGCTCGGTCCAGGCCCAGAGCGTGTTCATGCTTAAAGGCTTCAAGGTCATCGCCGATATGAAGAAGGGCCTTTCCGACTACATGGACCGCAAGGGCTTCGCCAGTATCGAGGCTATGCGAGGAGCCATGGTCCGCAAGGTCCTGACCTTCGATGAAATGGTCTCCCTTTATGCTGAAACCAAAGGCAAGATCATTGCCGAGGTGGACGAGTCCCTCTGTAACGGATGCATGATCTGCGAGGAGGTCTGCGCCTTCGACGCCATCAAGGTGCCGGACGGCTTGGCAGTCGTCAACGCTGACCTCTGCGAGGGCTGCCGCCTCTGCGTCGCCGACTGCCCGCCACGGGCGCTCTCCCTCACCAACATGGCCTTGATGAAAAAAGAGGCCGCAGCGGCAGCGGTATAGGGCTACGAAATTTACCGCAGAGCACACAGAGAGCGCAGAGATAAAACCAAATAGTTACGATATTAACCACAGAGCACACAGAGAGCACAGAAAAACATTAAAGAAATCTCCGTGACCTCTGTGGTCTCTGTGGTAAAAAAATGACACTAATATATATAAGGCTGATTTTACATGATTGTAGCAGGATGTGACGTAGGGTCTACCACCGGGAAGCTGGTGGTCATGGAAGACGACCGCCTGTTGGCCTCCGCTATAGTTCCTACCCGCCCGCTCTCTGACCAGACCGCCTACGATGCCCTGGAAGCGGCGCTGAGGGGCAGCGGGCTGAAGCAGGAGGATATCGCTCTGGTCATCGGAACCGGCTACGGACGGCTAAACATCCCCTTTGCCCAACGAAACGTCACAGAGATATCCTGCCATGGCCTCGGGGCATTCTGGGCTGACCCGGAGATACGCACCATTATTGATATCGGAGGTCAGGACTGCAAGGTTATCCGCATTGACGAGAACGGCGGGGTGATAGAGTTCGCCATGAACGACAAGTGCGCCGCCGGCACCGGCCGGTTCCTGGAGGAGACCGCCCGAGGACTGGGTGTAGGGATTGAGGATTTGGGTCCCTTGTCGCTCCAGGCAAAGGACGGGGTCAAGCTCTCCAGCTATTGCAGCGTATTCGCCGAGACCGAGGTGATCAACCTCCTGTCCGAAGGCATAGCCCTGGAGGAAATCGCCGCCGGCATTAACCAGGCCATCGCCAGCCGCCTGGCGTCTCTGGTGAAGCGGGTCGGTGTCCAGGAAAAGGTGGTCATAACCGGCGGTGTCTCTAAGAACAGTGGGGTAGTAAAAGGCATTGAGGATCGGCTGGGCGTATCTCTGGCGCGAATAAAGGTTGACCCACAACTGATAGGGGCGATAGGGGCTTCCCTCTTCGCCCAACGGTCCGCACAGCGGACAACCAGGCTTACCGAGTGGCGGACCGCCAGGAGATGGGATGCCTACGCCGTTTAGCGAAGTCCTCGCCGACCGGCACCAGACCGTTAAGCGCTACCGCCGGCCAGGACAGAAAGTCATTGCCTGGCTCTGCTCCTACTTTCCGGAAGAAATCGTTTACGCCGCCGGGATGTACCCGGTGCGCATGATGGGAGGTAGCGGCGAGACCACCACTGCAGACGCCCATCTATACACCAACATGTGCTCTCTGGTCCGCTCTTGCTTAGAGGAGGGCTTCAAGGGCGCATACGACTATCTGGACGGTTTTGTCACACTCAATACCTGCGACCACATTCGACGCCTCTACGACGTCTGGGGTCCTTCCCAGAAGACGGTTTTTAACTATGTCATTCCTCTACCTCATACCATTTCAGACGCCTCCTTGGCCTATTTCCACCACGAGTTAGGGCGCTTCAAGGAAGCTATCGAGGCTGCCTTCGGGGTCAATATCACAGCCGAGGCTATGGAGGAGGCCATACGGGTCTATAACCGGACCCGCACCCTGCTTCACCGCCTGAACGACCTCCGAAAGCTGGACGAGCCGCCCATCACAGGCGCCGAGTTCCTGGAGGCCGTGGTAGCCGGTACTATCCTGCCCAAGGATGTATACAACCTAATGCTGGAACAATATCTCCTCGAAGTTGAGTTCCGCCCTGGCATACCTACCGGCGAGAAAATACGCCTGCTACTTGTGGGCAGCGAGATGGACGACCCGGAATATGTTCGGATGATCGAAGACATGGGAGGCCTGGTGGTGGCCGATGAGCTCTGCACCGGAACCAAGTACTTCTGGAACCTGGCTGAGGCGGATGGAGACCCCTTGATGTCCATAGCCCGCCGCTACCTGACCCGTCCCGAGTGCCCGCGTATGCGCCCGGCCAGCAAACGGCTGGCGCATATGAAGGACATGATGAAGGAACATAAGGTAGACGCCGTGGTGATGGAGGTCATCAAGTTCTGCAACCTGCACGGCGAAGACTACACCATCGTTCGCAATTATCTGCGCCGTTTGGGGGTTCCGCTGCTCCAGCTCAGCCGGGAGTACAATATCGGCGCCGTCGGCCAGATGCGGACCAGGGTAGAGGCATTCTTCGAGCGAATTTGGGGAGCGTAGGGAGACCTAACCCCCTAACCCCCTTCCCTGCGAGGGAAGGGGGAATACAACTCCCCTCCCCTCGCAGGGGAGGGGCCGGGGGAGAGGTCAACCCCTTGCTTTAGAGAAATA
>JAUYDP010000294.1 GCA_030691805.1 Dehalococcoidia bacterium
AGGCCGGGGGTTCGGGGTTTTCCCCCTTGCATAAGTAAAGCGCCGCAGGCCGGGGGTTCGGGGTTTTCCCCCTTGCATAAGTAAAGCGCCGCAGGTCGGGGGTTGAGGGTTTTCCCCCTTGCACAAGCAAGGCGCCGCAGGTCGGGGGTTGAGGGTTTTCCCCTTGCACAAGCAAGGCGCCGCAGGCCGGGGGTTCGGGGGTGTCCCCCGCTTTTCCCTTGTGTGGGGTGGGGTGGGGAAAGGCGCAAGCCTTACCTTTTTTTAAGGAGGCCATATGCAAGAATGTCGGATCGTCTACTTCGATAAGCCGGGGCCGGAGAACACCGAAGTCACTCTGCGTCTCGCACGGGAGCGGGCCTCCGAGCTAGGCATCAAAACCTTTGTGGTGGCTACTTCCAAAGGGGAGACCGGCGCCAGGGCCGCCGACTACCTGAAGGGGTTTCGGGTGGTCGTGGTTACGCACGCCGCTGGCTTCTACCATCCGGACGAGCACGACCTGATACCGGACAACAGGCAGAAGATAGAGGCTGCTGGAGGCATAATCCTCACCAGCTTACATTCTTTCGCTGGACTGGGTAGAGCCGTGAGGTTAAAGTTCTCCACCTTCTCCACTGAGGAGATTATCCCCAATGTGCTGAAGGTTTTTGGGTCAGGAACCAAAGTGGCCATTGAAGTGGCAATGATGGCCGCCGACGCGGGCCTTGTCCGCACTGACGAGGAAGTGGTGGCGGTAGCCGGCACTAACCACGGGGCGGATACGGCGCTGGTGCTGGCTCCGGTCAATACCCAGCGCTTCTTCAACTTGCGGGTGCGGGAGATACTTTGTAAGCCGCGGTAGGCACGCCCCTCATACCGCACCCAGTCCGTGCTCTGTGGTGCTTTGTTGGTGCTTGATGGAGTTCCATTCTACTCCAACTTTGGCAATCTCATGTCTCGTGATAGAGCTTCAGGTCGGGGATGCGGGCGAAATGATTATCCCGGCTGACCAGCGTAAGGTTGTGGGCAAGGGCAGTATGAGATACCTCACGGATTGACTGGAGCACTGGGCGGGGACTCATGGCGAGCCTTGTACACCGCCTCGATCATCCGCTCTGCATCCAGGTCACTCCATACACCGGCAAAAGATAGGAGGTCCTTCTTGAGGCGCTTACTCTTGGGTGCAGTTTCTTCCGGGGCGAAATCTTCTGGGCTGACCACCACAGCAAGCGGTTCCCCTTCGCGTTCGATGAGCCGGGGTACTTTATCCGCATGAACATCCTCCAAGATATGCAAGAGGTCTGTACTTGGCTCCAAAGGTATGCGTTTCGGCGCTCTTGACATAGCTTAGGTTCACCCCCCTCTTAATAACAGGCTGTAACGCAATCCTGCATCCTTATCATAATATACCATAGGACCTGGAAAGGGATTGGATATGGCACAGGTTATCACCTGAAAGGAAAGTGGGAGATCGGTGCAGCTACCGATTATTCCCATTACTCCCATCCCTTGCCTGAGCTACCTAAACCCCCTACAGCAGGGTCAACCCACGTCGAGACGAAGGTCGGCCCTTCTGCTGCTCCCGTTGGGCAGCCTACAGCTTAAGCAGCTCAGCAAACCGGTCCCGGTCCTTTAGTGGGCCCACCATAGCAAGGCTTAGACGCTCAGTGACAAAGATGTTACGGGCAACCCGCTGTAGGTCTTCGGAGGTGACGGCCTCGATTATCTCAACCACCTCGTCAACAGTGAGAATTTTGCCGAGGAGCAGCTCTTGCGCACCCATCCAGCCCACTACGCTGCGAGTTTCCTCCATCCTCAGATATAGCCTGCCCTTGGTGAATTCCTTGGCCTTGGTCAGCTCTGCTGCTGAGACCGGTCTTTCTTTGAAGAGCTGGAGCTGCTCCAGAATGGCTTTTATGACGTCCTCGGCTCGAAGCGGGTCAACCCCGGCGTAGACCACCGCCGCCCCAGTATCTATATAGTGGCTGATCTGGCTATGGACATCATAGGCCAGGCCCCGCTTCTCCCGGATTTCGAGGAAGAGGCGGCTGCTCATGCCCTCACCTAAGATGACGTTCAGTAGGTCCAGGATGAAGCGGTCGGGGTGTTGGCTGGAGAGGCCCGGCACTGCCAGGCAAAGGTGCGCCTGCTCTGTCGGCCGCTCGGAGACCTCCAATCGCGGGCCGACCTGCCCGTCAATAACGGGGAATAAGGAGGAAGGGGGGCCTCCCTCCCAGCCGCTCATGGCTGCGGCCACTTGTTCGGTTATCTCTTCGTGACGAAGGTCGCCGGCGATGCTGAAAACGGTGTTCCCAGGAGCATATTGCCGGGTCAGGTAACCTGAAGCCATTTCCCGATTGAAGCTATTAACTGTCTCTTCCCTACCGGCAACATCCCGGCCCAGGGCCTGTGCGGGCCACATCACCTGGTCTATCAGGACGTCTACAGTGTCGCGAGGGTCGTCTTGGATCATATGGAGCTCTTCGATTACGACCCGTCGCTCCTTTTCCACCTCGTTGGGGTCCATAAGCGGATGGCGGATCATGTCTACCAGCACGTCTAAGGCCAGGGGGAAATGGGTTTTGGCAACCCTGCAGGAGTAAACGGTGACCTCCTTATCCGTAGCGCCGTTCAGGATGCCTCCGACCCCCTCGATGGCCTCGCTGATTTCCTGTGCGGTAGGACGGCGTTCGGTGCCCTTAAATAAGAGGTGTTCGATGAAGTGGGATAGGCCAGCTTCCTCGTCTTTTTCATACCGTGAGCCAGTTCCAATGAAGATTGCGGTGCTGATGGAGCGAGTATGAGGCATCTCGCTGGTGACTATTCGCAAGCCGTTGGGGAAAGTCTCTGTCTTGTACATAGCTTTTTTGACAAGTAAGCTCTGCGAACGCAGAGCTTACCGAAAATCAATTCCTTTCTGTATTTGCTTAATATTATACTTTACGCTATCCCTTGTCTACCGGTCAATTCGGAGCGCTGTCTCGATCTCCTCACGCCATTCTGGCTTTCGATGGGCGAAGGCCTTCAACAGGCCGAAACAACCGGCGATCATCATGTCGCCATGGGGGACAGCCAGGTATGGCTTCCAGGCGGACGAGGTAGCGAAGCGGCCCCGCTGGGGGCCTGTCAGCGATAGGAACGGCTTGCTACCGGTGGTGGTCTTTCGCAGGATATGGCAGCCGTGCCCGTGGGCCTCGAAGATCTCCTGGTGAGTGAGGGTGCCAAGGGCCAGTTTCTCCAGGTAACGATCGAGCGTTTCCGGCGTTAGGGCGCTGGTGTGGTGCTCGAACAACCCCATCAAGCGGCCGCTGTCTATGTGGGTAGCCATGGTATGCATATTGCCGGTATTCACCAGGATCAGATGCTGGTGTCTGGCTACTGCCGGGTCTTCCAGCGCGCCCAGGACCGCCGCCGCCCCGGTGTCCAGGAGGAGCAGCGGGGCCTGCTGGTCTACCTGCTGGGTAATATCCCGCATACGAGTGAGATAGGTTGGAAGATCATCGGCCATATAGGCGAAGCCAAGCAGGCCCTCCGTTTCAGTAACCACCCGAAGAATGTGGTCGAAGCGGAATTCCCGGTCGCTCATGTCCGGCGGCGCCTCGCCGTGGTCCAAGACCGCGATGGCGATGCCATCGAAGACCCCGTTTATATCAAAACAAGCCAGGGCCTTGCGTATCGCCTCAAGGTCCAGGTCCGCCAGACGAATCTGCGCCGCGCCGTTCAGCCGTTTTGTCTCCTCTTCGGAGATAAGCTGGACTCCCATAGCTTCGACCTTGGACAGGTCATCATCGAAGGTACGGGCGCACTGAGGGGTGGCATAGACCGCCAAGCCGGCCTTGATATGGTCTTGAAGCGCCCAGTGGCAGGGGCCTCCGCCCATGTTGAACCCCGTAAGCGCGATGATTTGGCGCTGGGCAGTAGCCTCGCGAATGCGCTGGGCAGCGATAGCCGTCGGAGAGGGCGCCACCATCTTGACGCAGTTCTCCAGCGTCTGGCTGCTGTCGAAGAGCAGAATGTCCTGGGTGCCGGTGCCAATGTCTATGGCTAAAATGCGCAAAGTTTAGATTCTCCACGAATATCTGCGGTCTGCTCCTGGCCTGTATCAAGCTTTGCTTTAGGCGCGGTTGTGCGAAAGGATACAAAAAGGGAGCTATTTAAACTTAATATTTGACCCACCCGCTCTTTCAGCATAGCCTTCATCAAGTAGAATGGCGGCAACATAGGAAGCGATTGCTGTTCGAGTAATATTCTTCTGAAGCCATTGTCCAAGACTGCCAACAGGGGCCTCAGTTCGGGATGTCCCTACATTGACGGTGCGTCCTCGGAAGTGGCTCAATAGCGAGGCAAATTGGGAAGAAGAGATTTCTGCCGAGAAGCCCTTCCCGTATATTATTTTGACCCCCTGGCTAATAGAGCCGCTGTAGCTAAAAGAGCTTCTTCCGCCCCACGTCTGTACGGTTTTCATCTCAAGCTACTTCGTTTTTCATTGATCAAGCGCCCGAAGCAAAAGCAGCAACGGGCACGCTCCGCTCTCTTGCCAGATCCCTCCCGTGGAGTTTGATGCGCTCGATTTCGTGCAGCGTTTGTGCGGTCATGTAGCTCTCTCGGCAGCTAGGACAGCTAATAACCGGAACGTTCTCGACAATGAGCAAGTTTGTCCCCCGGCCGTAGCTTCTGCTGACTCGGCGGACGCGCGCCCCCGCTCTCGCCGCAAATATCACATATCATGAGCGTAGTGGCCGAGGTACCCCTCAGGCACCCCCTAATGTTATCGTATACTTCACTGGCAACAACGCCTCTAAGTTCAAATGCTTTGAAGCATCGAGGATTTCGATGCCCACGATTCTTTCGTCCTCTCCAAGGTCTAGTACTATGTCCTCCGAAACGCGCCTGTTGATTACTTGCTGCTTCCGTTCGTCAAGGCGTAGGTAGAGCAGATCAGTCTTGTCGTTATATAGAATTTGCATCTAGCGCCTCCCACTTCCCGTAAAAGACGTATACTGTTACGGTGATGATAGTACCGACCTCTATGGTATAGAACACTTCCACTCTCCTCTGCTCGTAAAACCTGCCGTGCCGTTGTTGGCCAAAACCGTAGATCTTCGCTTTGCCCACGCGGCCGTGCTTTGCTGGAACGGCGAGCCCAGTCTCCACGACATCTCTAATCTCAGCTTCGTTAGTCCCCCGTTCCCTAGCGCGTTCTAGGGTATGGGGATCAATCTGGATATTCATACCGTATCGGCACTTTCTATTCGCCCGGCTGTCTCCTCTTTAGATACTAGCTTTACGTCCGGGGCTTCCACCTGCGCTAGCTCATCATCGAAGGTGCGCGCCGCCTTGGGATAGCGAAGGATCGGAAATTCCGTCCCGCCGTTCGACAATAACTGTTCGCAGCATCGGATCGGGACACGTGCGTTCATTTCATAACCTGGAGGACAGGAAATGCAACCCTGTGAGACGAGCGTTCCGGTTAAGGATGTGACCATGCGTGCGGGGAATGTGTCGCCGTCGCGATGTTCGGCTTTGTCAGCAAACTGATCCGTGTGTCGACACTACTTGTGAACAACTGTTACCCTATATACTTCTGAAACGTCGGAAGTTAGGCGTTCAATTGCGGGCCATTGGTCCGTTTCCCTACCCACTTTCCTGTAGTAGTCGGACAATGCCTGTCCTTCAGCCCCAACGACTGCCGCAATTATCGTGGCCTCAGCACCGGAGTTGCCCCCTACGTGAACCTCCGCGTACCAGGTATTATTTTCATCATCGAATGAAGCTATTCCCGACGGCCAGAAGCCACTCCCTCTGGCTATTACGAGCAGTTCTAAGCGGGCGTTGGTGGGCTTATTTCTATAGATCCCGGATGCTGTAAAGAAGTCCTGAACCTTATCGCCATTGCGTGGAAAGGTGATCTTGATGCCTGTAGTGGAAGGATCAGTTTTAAGCAACGGTCGGAGTTGTAGCATCCCATTAATTTCCTTCAGTTGCTCAATTCGATTCTTCTGGAGCCAACCCACATAACCACCAGCGAGAAGCATCATGGCCACTATTACAGGCCAGCCTACCCACGCAGCAATCACGTTGAGCAATTCCAACATGTACCTCCATACTCGCCATTTGTTTGGACTAAAGTAGTTAGCACATCGATTGGCAAGCTACCCCGCAGACTTCAATGTCTCCTTTTCTGCAAGATATGCCGCATAGCTTAGTACCTCGTCGATATCCTCGGCTTCCAGGTAAGGGTAGGCATCGAGAATAGTCTCCTTGGTTTCTCCGGATGCAAGGATCCCTAGCAAGCGGGAGACCGGAAATCGGATCCCACGAATACATGGCTTTCCGGAACACACCTGAGGGTCTACCGTGATGTGCGTGAACTGCATGGTTGCACCTCAACATTCCGTACAGCTTTTGTACTTCTTCAAGCTTCATAGGAACTGCCCTGCGCTCATTATGGCACAGGC
>JAUYDP010000303.1 GCA_030691805.1 Dehalococcoidia bacterium
AAGGTAGGTGTTGGCGATGGCCTCGTGGTCCGGAAGATAGAAGGCAGAAACATTCACGCCATCCACAACTTGGGAGACCGAGGCGAAGCTGGGAGAGAGCGCCAGGGCAAATTCCCGCACGCCTCGCGCCTCAAACTTCCAGGCCGCTTCCTCCTGGCTCACAAGGTCTCCAGTGTGGGCCACCGTTAAGGGGCGGTCGGACCGCAGGTTTACCAGGAAGTCGGCGGTCTGGGAGAAGAAGGCATCGCCGGTTTCCACGTATTGGTCCCGGGCCCATCCCCTCTCTTGTCCTTCCGCGAGGAGCCTTCCATCCCGGTATACGGCGAGCAGAGGAAGCCAGTTACCCAGGGCCAGGGCCTGCGGGCCCTTCCCGAAGCGCCCGCCCTGTCTGGGCAGCTTGAGCTTGAAGTCCAAGGAGACCACCAACGAGGCGCCCGGCCTTATAGCCTGGGTCAAAGGCACTTCCAGGATCGAGCCGTCCAGCGTCCCGCTTGCGCCAATCGCGTTCACGGTCGAGCCAAGAAGCTGGAAGGAGCCGTAGAAGGCCGGGGTGACGTTGAAAACCAGGGAATCAAGGGCCTGGGAGGACTGATTGGTGAAGGCGATAGTCTCTCGCGCTGTCACAATCCCGGCATCATATTCGACCGTAGCGTCAACGGTGTAAAGTGGCAGGGACGCCGCAAGACTGGGGGTGGGTAGGAAAGCGGCTTGGCCGAGGAGCGCTAACCACAGGCCAAATAGAGCGGCCCGGCGTTTCAATTCAGGATTCCTGGCCTCAGAAGAGCTTGTTAAATATGGAATTCAGGACCCCAATGATAACGGAGGCCGCCAGGGCGGCTATCAGCCCAGCCGGGTTAATGGTGACAAAGCCTGCCCCCAGAAACCTCTCCATGGCCCAGGAGGTCACGCCAATCATGGCGGCATTCACCACCAGCGTGAACAGGCCCATAGTTAGGAAGTTTATCAGACATGTGAAGACCATGACCAGCGGGCGGACGAAGGTGTTCACCATCGCCAGGACCAGGGCTGCCAACAGGATGGCTGACCAGGCAGGCAGGTCCCTGTCCGGCAGGTAGTCAGTCCTCCATGAATGGAAATCCAGGCGGAGGCCAACCATAACCAGGACCTGGGCGGCCACGAAGAGGCCCAGGGCGTTGGCCGCCCAGCGGGCGAAAAATTTCTCCAATTAGGTCGCTTCCATTGATTTTAAGAGATTGGCCATTTCCAGAGCGGTGACAGCAGCGTCGAAACCCTTGTTGCCCATCTTGGTACCGGCCCGCTCGATGGCCTGCTCCAGCGTGTCGGCGGTGATGACGCCAAAGATCACCGGTACCCCGGTCTCCAGAGAGACGTTGGCGATCCCTTTGGTTACCTCGGCGGCGATGAAGTCGAAATGGGGGGTCCCACCCCGGATGACCGCCCCTAAGCAGATGACGGCGGCATATTTCTTGCTCTCCGCCATGCGCTTGGCCACCAGGGGCAGCTCGAAGGAGCCGGGCACCCAGGCCACTTCCAGGTCCTCGTGGAGCACGCCGTGGCGGACCAGGGCATCGGTGGCTCCGTCCAGAAGCTTGTGGCTTATGAATTCATTGAAGCGGGCAACGACCATTCCAAACCGGAGGCCTTCTCCGGTCAGCTTCCCTTCGTACTGTGCCCCCACAGCCTTTCCCACAGGTGGATTCTTCATTCTTCCTCCTGAATTTAGATTAGGTGCCCCATCTTAGTCCGCTTGGTGGTCAAATACGCCAGGTTGTTAGGGTTGGGAGCGATAACGATCGGCACGCGCTCTACCACCTGGAGATCGTAGCCGTCCAGCCCCACGATCTTGCGGGGGTTATTGGTAAGGAGCTTGAGCTTCTTGATACCCAGGTCCTTGAGGATCTGGGCGCCAATGCCATAGTTTCGCAGGTCCGGCTCAAAGCCCAATGCCTCGTTGGCTTCAACCGTGTCTAGCCCGCCGTCTTGCAACGCGTAGGCCTTCAGCTTATTATGCAGGCCGATGCCGCGTCCTTCTTGCCTCATGTAGACTACCACGCCCCGCCCCTCGTCGGCCACCATCTGGATTGAGTAGCGCAGTTGGTCCCCGCAATCGCACCGAACGCTGGCGAAGACGTCTCCTGTCAGGCACTCGCTATGGACCCTTACCAATACGGGATCGTCGGTGTTCACGTCGCCCCGCACCAGGGCCACGTGGTGGTTAGAGTCCACCTGGCTCTTATAAGCGATGGCCACGAAATATCCATAGGTCGTTGGTAGCTTGGCTTCGGCTACCCGGTGGATCAGGGTGTCGTAGCGCATTCGGTATTCGATGAGTTGGGCCACGCTTACGACCTTGATGCCGTGCTCTTGAGCGAATATCTCCAGGTCAGGCATGCGGGCCATTGTCCCGTCTTCTTTCATTATCTCGCAGATTACTCCCGCCGGATAGAGTCCGGCTAGTCGGGAGAGGTCTATGGCTGCCTCCGTCTGCCCGGTGCGAACCAGGACTCCACCCTCCTGCGCCCGAAGCGGGAAGATATGGCCAGGCCGGGCGATATCCTCTGGCCTGGTTTTGGGGTCTATCACGGCCAGGACCGTCAGGGCGCGGTCTTGAGCCGAAATCCCTGTGGTGGTACCGTTCTTGGCATCAATGGATACGGTAAAGGCCGTGCCGAAGCTCGACGTATTGTCCGAGACCATCATGGGGATTTGTAGCTCGTCCAAACGCTTCCCAATAACGGGTAGACAGATAAGGCCGCGACCGTGCCTGGCCATGAAATTGATGGCCTCCGGGGTGACCTTTTCCGCAGCCATGGTCAGGTCCCCCTCATTTTCCCTATCCTCGTCATCCACCACTACGACGAACCTGCCTTCCCGAAAGTCTTGTAATGCCGCTTCGATGCTAGCTAATGCCACTTTGCCCCCCCTTTTATTGGATAAACCCGTGCTCGGCCAGGAATGCCTCTGTGATGGTACCCTGGCGGGCTGAGATGAACCGTTCTACGTATTTGCCGATAATATCAACTTCTAGATTGACTGTATTCCCCCGCTTTTTGCTGGTTAAGGTTATGTTCGCCTGCGTGTGGGGCACCAGCGAGACGGTGAATGACGCCGGCTCCCAATCCACCACGGTAAGGCTGACTCCGTCTATCGCTATAAACCCCTTTGGAACGATATAGCGCATCACTTCCGGAGAAGCGGAGGTGCGCACAATCTGGGCGTTCTCCTCCCGTGTAACGGAGACTATCCTGCCGGTCCCGTCCACGTGGCCTTGCACGAAGTGACCTCCCATGGGCGCTCCGGCCCCCAGCGCCCGCTCCAGGTTCACCTCGTCCCCGGGACTTAGCTCTCCCAGATTGGTGCGGCGCAGGGTCTCGGGCATCACCCCAATGGTGAAGCTCTCGGGCGAGAAGGCCGTCACCGTCAGGCAGACGCCGTTAACGGCGATGCTGTCCCCTATTTTAACTCCTTCCAGGACCCGGCGTGCGCCAACGACCAGCCGGTCCCGGTGTGCCGCCCTAACTTTCCCTATTTCCTCAATAATGCCGGTAAACATATCTAATACTTACCCGCAGACAAGAAACAAAATGTCATTCTGAGCGGTAGAATAACATGGGAGAAACAAAATGTCATTCTGAGCGGTAGCGAAGAATCTCGGTGCTGCTATAGCAACAAGTGGCTTCAGGAGCACCTAGATTCTTCGCCTCCGCTTCCTTGCATCTCCAAGCAGAATGAATCACTACCTCGCTCCGGCTCAGAATGACATGGGAGAGGTGCCCGCTCCGGCTCGGAATAACATCCGTAATCTGTGCAATCTGTGTAATCTGCGAAATCAGCGGATAAATCATCGTTGGAGCTCCTTAGCCAGGTTTGTCAGGTTGAGTTGCTCCACTGCGCAGAAGCCCGCGTAGCCACTGATTAGCACATCCTCCCCCAACACCTCCACCTGGGGACGGCGGAGCCGGAGGGCCTGCGACATAGTGGGCGCTCCGCGGCCCTCCAGGGGCGTTAGCGCCTCCCGGCCGCCGATAAGCACGGGGGCCAGAAAGGCCATAACCTTATCCACCAGTCCATCCTCAACTAGAGAGGCCAGGAGATTGCCTCCACCTTCCACCAAAACGCTGGTTATGTCTCGCTGCCCCAGCGCCTTTAGCAAAGCCGCCAGGTCCACCATCCCTTCTCGTTCGGGCAGCACGAGCACTTCGACCCCGGCCCGTTCTAGCGCCTGCGCCCGGGCCGGGTCTATGGCGGACGTGGCGGCCAGGAGAACCTTGCCGGGCTCCCTTAGTGCCCGCGCCGCTGGTGGGGTGCGCCCCCGGCTGTCAACAATTACCCTTACAGGCTGGCGTTCCGGCCTTTCTCTAGGCGCTGCATCCGGCCTGGCCGTAAGCTGAGGATCATCAGCTAAAATAGTATTCACACCAACCATTATCGCGTCCACAGCGTCCCGTACCTGATGGACCCGGCGGCGGGCTTCCTCCCCGGTGATCCACTTAGAATCGCCAGTACTGGTGGCGATCTTGCCGTCCAGGCTGGAGGCGAATTTTGCGATGACGAAGGGCAGGCCAGTAGTTATATGCTTGGCGAAGCCCTCGTTCAGGGCCGCCGCCTCTTCCCGTTTTTCTCCCACGTGAGTATCAATTCCGGCTTCTTCCAACGCTCTAAGGCCACATCCATTGACCAGGGGGTTAGGGTCCAGCAATGCGATGTGTACCCGCTTGACCCCGGCGGCGATGATAGCCTCGGTGCAGGGGGGGGTGCGGCCGTGGTGGCAGCATGGCTCCAGGGTAACGTAAAGAGTGGCGCCTCGAGCCTTCGCCCCTGCCTCTTTCAGGGCCATGACCTCAGCGTGCCACGAGCCAGGAGGCTGGGTGTAACCCTGTCCCACGATAGCGCCGTTTATGACCAGGACGGCGCCCACCGCCGGGTTGGGGCTGGTGCGTCCCACCGCCCTACGGGCCAGGTCCAGCGAAAGCTCCATGTAATCAGCCGGGTCAACCATGGGTTAGCGGTTAGCGCCCTCGAAGCTCAATGAATTCGCCGCTCGGACCGCGAAAGACGGTTCGCATTCCCCCATCAGCAGTAGGAGAAGGCGGCACCACCTGGGGAATGCCCAGGCTGGCCCACCGGGCCACCTCTGCCGGGAAATCGCTGACCTTGAAGCAGATATGAGCGAGGCCAATGACCTCGTAGGACCCATCCCCGGGAGCTTGTAGGTCCGGCATGTGCAACAGCTCGATCATATCGTTGCCGTTGCGCATGAAGCACAGCTTCTTGATCTTTCCGAGCGCTATCTCCCTCTCGGTGAAAACCTCGAAACCCAGGACGTTTTGATAAAACGCCTTGGCCTTCTCCAGGTCCTGTACCCCGATTCCCACGTGTTCGAAGCCCTCTATCAAGCTAACTACCTCCTTTTTGAATACAAAAGCCCGGAGACGCACCGTCCCCGGGCCAATGCAAAGCATTCCCCGCCCTTCTCCCATCCGGACTCTACCGTCGGCCCTGGAATCTCACCAAGTCTGCTCTAGGGGCTTTTCCTGTGGGACTCGCCCCAGAAGCTAGCGGGCTGTAACCGCCGATCAAGGAATTGGCCTGCGCCTCACCTTGCCCTGAAGGACCGTGACATGAGGATTATAGCATAAGAGGTAGCAAAAGTAAAACAAATCTTGACAAGAATGATAATATGATGATAACGTATCCCATAACAATAGAATACTGCTTGGCTCTTATCCAGAGAGGTGGAGGGAGACGGCCCGATGAAGCCCGGCAACCAGTCTGGAGGCTGCGTGCGGTTGGTCTGGCGACCACCGCAACCGGCAACCGAAAGATATGGTGCCAACTCCGGCAGATAAGCTCTGCGAGATGAGAGGACAGTGCCTAGCACTCGTATAACCTCTTCAAGCGCAGAAGGGGTTTTCTTTTTTGGCCCGAAACCTGCGGGATAGAAGAGCCGGGCTACCATGGTTGAAAAGGAGTATTGGGATGCCCCACGTTAAGGGTCTGCGTTGTCGTGAATGCGGGAGGGAGTTCCCTGAGGAGCCTATATTCTATTGCGAATACTGTTTCGGGCCTCTCGAGGTGAACTATGATTACGAATCCATGGCCAGGGCGGTCAGCCGGGAGGCAATTTCGCGGAGGGAACCTACCCTCTGGCGTTATAAAGAGCTTCTTCCCGCTGACGGCGAAGGCACCGTTGACTTCGGGGTCGGCTACACGCCTCTTATACGAGCCAATAATCTAGCTAAGGCCCTGGGGATGAGAGAGCTATACCTGAAGAACGACTGCGTCAATCCCACCTACTCCTTCAAAGACCGGGTCGTCTCCGTCGCCACTACTAAGGCTATTGAGTTCGGCTTCGATACCCTGGCCTGCGCCTCCACGGGGAACCTGGCGTGCAGCGTGGCGGCCCACGCGGCGAAGGCCGGGCTAAGTTCCTACGTCTTCATCCCGGCCGACCTGGAGTTCGGAAAGATAGCCGGAGCGGCCGTATATAAGCCCGTCCTGCTGGCGGTTGACGGAAACTACGACGACGTGAACCGGCTATGTAGCCAACTGGCCGACCAGTACCCCTGGGCCTTCGTCAATATCAACATGCGCCCGTATTACTCCGAGGGCAGCAAGACCCTGGGGTTTGAAGTGGCAGAGCAGTTGGGATGGCGCGCCCCCGACCAGGCGGTGGTGCCGGTAGCCTCGGGGTCCCTTTTTACCAAGATATGGAAGGGCCTGAACGAGATGGCCAAGGTCGGGCTAATAGACGGGGTCCGGACTCGCATGTTCGTCGCCCAGGCCCAGGGCAGCAGCCCCATCGTCACAGCCCATGAGCGCCATACCTTCAACATCCAGCCGGTGAAGCCGAACACCATCGCTAAGTCCCTGGCCATCGGCAACCCGGCCGATGGCTATTATGCCCTTCGGACCATCAAGGACTCTGAGGGGGGCGCCGCCGCCGTCAGCGACGAAGAGGTGATAAAGGGCATAAACCTCCTGGCCCAGACAGAGGGTATCTACGCCGAGACAGCCGGAGGCGTGACTATCAGTTGTCTGAAGAGGCTGGTGGAGCGGGGAGAGTTGGACCGGGATGCCGTGACGGTGGCCTTCATCACTGGCGCCGGCTATAAGACCCAGGAGGCCATCGCCGACAGCCTCATCAAGCCCCTCCACATCAAGCCGACACTAAGGGCATTTCAGGCGGCTATAGGGGAGAACGTTCGGGCCGATTAATCGCCCTTACCATCTGGGAACGTAGCGTAGGGGCTTGTCCCCGATCATACGAACCCTCTCTTCGAATACGTTGTCCCGGAGACCGAGAAATTCTTCAAGGGTCCATTCCGCCTTTGGTTCCTGGCACGCATTGTAGCGATTCTTAAAGCCGTTACAGCCGGAGCACGTGAGAACGAGGTTGATAAAATCTTTTTATCCTCCTACTCCTTACCAGCCCATGGTACCACACCAGTAATGACTAATTGGGTAATTCGTAATTGCGTGTCCTCCAATCACCTAATCACCTAATGACCCAATGACTTAATCACCCAATCACCCAATCACCCAGTTACCCGCACCAGCGGATACCTTCCGTGCTCGCGGCAGGCTTGGGCCAGGGCCTTCAGGTTCTCCAGGGGCGTATTGCCCGG
>JAUYDP010000311.1 GCA_030691805.1 Dehalococcoidia bacterium
TTGGGTACATATTTCCGGACCTGTTCCTGCGTGCCCCAGTTGTAGATCCCCAGCGGCACCGACATGGACTGGGGGTTGAAGGTCAGGCTCGCCTCGATAGAGTGCTTGGTAACCTCCTCCATGATGAGGACCTGGGCCAGGTAGCCCAGGCCGTTGCCACCCATGTCTTCCGGGAAGGCGCAGCCATAGAGGCCGGCGTCTCCGAGCTTTTCGGCAATCTCACGATGGAAGACCCCCTCCTCCTCCCACTTCTCAACGTTGGGCGCCAGCTCCTTAACGGCGAAGTCCCGGGCCAGATTCTTTACGGCCTTGTGTTCTTCAGACAGTTGGAAGTCCATCTATGCCTCCTTGTATTACTAATTGGAAATTTAGTTTTGTATTGGTTGCCTTAGCGAAGATTCTCGACTGGAGCCGGTTTCACGTTATATTCTATCATGCTGCGGTCATGAGTTATCGGCGCCGGATTTATTGGAGACGGCGCTCACTACTCTGGAGACAGCCAATCTATATCATAGGACTTAACCATTGTCAACACGTTTAATCGGGCAGCTTGTACAGCCTGTTCCTGGCCTTGGCCAGCTCCTCCCGCACAATCCCGATCTCCTCTGGAGTAGCCGGCTCGATCTCCGATACATGATCGGCAGCCCTCAACGGCCAGACCACGCTACCACGCACCTCCTCGACCGATACCCCAGGATGCACGGCCTCCAGGTACATCTCCTTGGTCTCCCCATCAAACACGAAGCGACCAAAGGGGTTTATTAACGCCGACGGGCCGGTACCCTCCTTGAACCCGGCCAGCCTGCGACTGTCCCCACCTGTCAGATATCCGGCGCTGGTAATATAGTCTACCAATTCCGGGTAACGGTCGGGAGTAGTCGCCGACGACAAGATAATCAGTCTCCTTGAATTGGCGGCCAGGTCTGCTGCTCCTCCAGACCCAGCCAACCTCACCTTTGGCTTCTTGTAGTCCCCGAGACAGGATGAATTAATATTGCCGTACCGGTCAACCATGAAGCCATCCAGCATGCTTGTCTCTATCCACCCGGCCCGTAAAAGCATGAAAAGGGTATCCAGAGAGTCCCCACACATGGTCGCCTTCTGGGCCAGAATAAGGTCGTTGTTCGAGGTGGGCATGGTCTCCGTCAGGCAATCCTCGACAAACCCTCCCTCGTAGGCGCAGAGCATATCCGGCTGATAGAGACGCCGGGCAACCCGGCTGGCGATCACCGGCCAGTGAAAGCCGATGAAAACTCTTCGGCAGTGCTTTAGCTCCCGCGCCCCCGACACCAGCATCATCTCAAAACGGGTTGCTTCTTTCATTAGCTCATACTCCAGATAACATGGTATTGTCGAGAGTCACTGCACCCTATCCTTACGGCCACAAGTCCGCCGCCACGTCGGCCAGCCCTGCCCGCTGGAGAGCCTCCGGAGTGGGCTTGCCGGTTACCGGGTCCCAGCCCATTAGCCCCAGGTATTCCCGGACCTGGGTCTGGTTGTCCACCTCGATGCCCGCTAAGGGCCCTTGGTTGGGGCCCAACAGGACGCGGCGGGGCAACTTCCACTGGGCCACGTTATGGCCCTCCCGGGCGTTGAAGGCCGTACGCATGGTGGCTATGCGGTCCCCAATCTCCAGAAGTCTATCGAGGTCGTAGTCCCACCCAACTACGGCCTCCAAGAACTCCGGCACGGAGTTGGCGTTTTGCGTCATGGAGGTGAACAGGCAGAGGCCGGCGCTGTTAATGGCGTGATTGAAGTTGGCGAGCTTCCGGTGCATAGGGGCCTTGCCCGAATACTGGCCCGGCTCGGGCGCCTGGACCTCCAAGCCCCGGAATCCGTGATAGTTCTCCTGGAGATAACCCCCGCCATCCGTGTGCCGGCCGGGGGCCGCTCCAGCCTGATAGGTCGTGCCGTATGTGGAGAAGAGCCGGGGATCGTGCATAGCGATCTCCTGACCCTGCACGTGCATTCCATACTGCTCGGACCCCTTCCCGATCCGCTGGGCCGCCATCCTCACGCCGTCGGCCAGCACCGACCCAAAGCCCTCGCGCCGCCCCATCTTTTCCAGCAACGCCACCATGGCCGCATGGTTGCCCCAGGTCAGCTCCAGCCCGTCGGCATCCTTCCGGGTGATCAGGGCATTCTCGTAACACTCCATGGCGAAAGCGAGGGTTGCCCCGGCCGAGATGGTGTCCATCCCGAACCGGCTGCACATATCGTTCATCTTGATGATGGACTCTACGTTGTCGTTGAGACACAAAGACCCGAGGGAGGCCAGGGTCTCGTACTCCGGCTTCTTGGCCCCTTTCTTCACCGCGTAAGGGCCAGTGGGCACCTCCATCAGGCCGCCGCAGGCGATGGGACACCGGTAGCAGGCGTACTTCTTTACCTCGTATTTGATTACGTTCACATCGCTGATGGCCTCGGCCTCCGGGAAGTCCCGGATACCGACACCCGCCCAGTTCTTGATGGGCGTATCGCCCCGCATGGAGTTAGCAGCAACGCTACCACAGGTCCCAAACTTAGAGAAGCTGTCGAAAAGCCGTCCCGCCATGTCCTTTTGCCACTTGCGCCTCAACTCGCTGGTCTTCGCTTTATCCGCCAGCGGAACCGGCAGATTCCCCCGGGCCACCACCGCCTTGATGCGCTTCGACCCCATAACCGCCCCGAGGCCGCAGCGGGCGGCCGTGCGCCCGTGGTTGTTGACGATGGCCGA
>JAUYDP010000317.1 GCA_030691805.1 Dehalococcoidia bacterium
TTAGTAGGTGAAGGCCCACGGAGAACACGATGATGAGGACAATAGCCGATACGAAATTGGGCGTGCTGGCCCCAAGGGTGGCAAAAAAGAGAGAAACATAATCTAGCCAGGAGTTCTGCCTCAGCGCCGATAGGATGCCTAACCCCAGGCCTACCACCAGGATGAATCCCAGGGCCACCAGACCCAGAGTGGCGGTGATGGGGAAGCCACGCAAGATTATCTCGGTGACGTTCTTGTCCTGGGAGGTATAGGAGATGCCCAGGTCTCCGTGGCTGGCGTTCCAGAGGAAAAGGATGTACTGCTCCCATACCGGCTTGTCCAGGTTATACTTGCGGTTCAGGTTTTCTACGATGGCCGGGGCCAGGTTCTTTTCCCGGTCCCAAGGACCACCGGGAACCAGGTGCATGAGGCTAAAGGTTATTAGGGATACGGCAAGGAGAACGGGGATTATCCAGAGGACTCTTCGAATTAGATAAGCGGTCATGTCACTCCCAAAGGAACAAGGTTCGAGGAACAAGGAACGAGAGCGTTTTGTTACTCGTTCCTCGTCCCGCCCCACAAACAGGAATCAGGACAGGAACGAGGAACAAGGTGGTCTTGTTCCCCGTTCCTTGTTCCTCGTTCCTGTCTTAGTGCTTCAAGAGGTAGACTAACTCCAGGTTCCAGTTACCCGGCAGGGCATTCGGGTCTATGCCGGTCATCTTGAAGTCCTTAACATAGGGCTTCAGGAGGATAAAACCCTCATCGTGGAAGAGAAAGATGACTGGAGCGTCGTCCACTACCATCTTCTGGGCCTGCGCCCACAGGTCCATACGCTTGGCCGTATCCGACTCGGCCATGGCTTTCTTCATGAGGTCATCCAGCTTGGGGTTGCTGTACTGGGTGTGGTTGTTGCCCGCGCCGGTGCCGAAAAGCTCCGGCAGCCAGTTATCAGGGTCCGGGTAGTCCGCTCCCCATCCGAAGAAGGCCACTTGATGGCGATTGCCGCTGACCAGCTTGGAAAACTCGGGTGGGTCCATGGGCTCCAGCTTTATCTCTACTCCCAGGTTGTCCTTGAACTGGGCCTGGGCGTATTGGGCGGCGTCCGGGTTCGTGCCGGTGTTAGCATACTGAAGCGAGATGGCCGGTAAACCCTTCCCGTCAGGGAAACCGGCGTCCGCCAGAGTCTGCTTGGCCTTGGCCGGATTGAAGGCCCATTCCTTCCCCAGGTCAGCCTGATATCCTGGCATTCCCGGAGGTATCCAACTCAGCGCTGGTTTCCCAACTCCCCGGCGGATCTTATCTATGTATGTTTGACGGTCAAAGGCCATAGAAAACGCCTGGCGCACCTTTGGCTTGTCGAAGGGGGCGCTCTTGTTGTTGAACTGGAGGGCGAAGGTAGCCAGCCGCGGCGCCCGAATAACCTGGTTCTTCAGGTTGGGATCAGCCAGCACCACGGGCACATTGGCGGCAGGCACGGTGGTGAACTCCCGCTCGCCGTTCATGTAGGCCGCATAGTTGGCCGCTACGTCAGTCCCCATGAGCAGGGTGACCTTCTTTAGCTTGGGCTTGGTCCCGTAGTAATTCGCGTTCGGCACGAGGGTGATGTGGTCCTTGGGAACATACTCTGTGATCTTGAAAGGCCCGTTGCCGATGTAGCTAGCCGGGTCCGTATACCACTTGTCACCCTTGGCCTCGATGATATCCTGGCGGATAGGGTAGACCGACCAGAGAGCCAGGAGTTGAAGGAATGAGGCCCTTGGCTCCTTAAGCACGTACTGGACGGTAAAGTCGTCCAGCGCCTTTACCCCGACACCATCCCGGAGCTTCGCCAGAGCGGCGGCGTCCGGGGTCTTGGGCTTGTCCTGGGTGCCCAGGGCTGTGTTGAATTCCTCAGCCCCCACAATGGTGTAGTAGAAGGAGGCGTAATCGGAGGCCAGCTTGGGGTCCAGCATCCTTTTGGCAGAGTATTCGAAGTCCTTGGCCGTCACGCCCTTGCCGTCGCTCCATTTCACATCGTTGCGCAGCTTGAGTGTATAGGTCTTGCCATCTGCAGAGATGCCGCCGTTGGATGTGCTAGGAACCTCCTTGGCCACAGCCGGCTCGAGAGTAAGGTCTTCCTTGAACCTCAGCAAGCCCTCAAAGGCCAGCGCTATAACGGCGATGGATGTATCCCAGGCGCTGGCGTTGGGATCTAGAGATGGTGGGTCGCCACCTAGATTGCCCCGATACTCTTGATTGGGATCAAGGTCCTCCGCCGCGGTTTCTCCAGCGGGAGCAGCCTCTTTGGTGGTCCCACCAGGTGCGGTGGCTGTCGGTGCACATGCCGCCAGCAGGAGAGCCGCTACCAGCAGGCAAGCCATAATGAGATGAATGGGTCTCGATTGCCTGGACATAGCGATACCCCCTTTACAGTTTATCGTGATTCTCCCATCCCCTTGGCGGGAATCCTAACACGGGACTCTTCAAAAGTCAATCGAGATGACGAGACTGTTGAATAATCAGGTAGGAGAGGCCTTCTAGCCCCTCCGTCGGGTCTGGAAAGGCCCGCCTATCGAACGAAAACGAGCGTTTTTCAATGCTCTCTTGACGTGGTTGGCGGCATCGACAGGACCATCATTTTGCATAACCAGTGGTTCTAGCCTATAATGGCGTGGGACGAAAAAGGAGACCAATAAATGCGTAAAGCCCTGGCCCTGTCCATAGCGGCCACGTGGACCTTCTTCATGGTCTCCTCTCTGGCTGCCCAACTGGCGGCGCCTCAGATTGACGTCATTACCGTGAAAGGGGTCATCAACCCCATCGTATCGGGATACGTAGCTAGAGGAATCCGTACTGCCGAGTCCGATGGCGCCGCGGCCCTGGTCGTGCGGATGGATACACCCGGCGGTCTCGATACCTCTATGCGCGAGATCATCCAAAGCATACTGGAATCCAAAGTCCCCGTTATCGTATACGTATGGCCCCAGGGCGGGCGGGCCGCCTCCGCCGGCGTATTCATCTCTTACGCCTCCCACGTTGCTGCCATGGCCCCGAACACCAACATAGGAGCGGCGCACCCGGTCGCCTTGGGGGGCTCACCGACTGGCGCCGACCAGCAGCAGACCGACAGCACCATGACGGAGAAGGTCACCAATGACGCAGTAGCCTACATCAAAGGCATAGCCACCGAGCGGGGACGCAACGCCGAATGGGCCGAGAAAGCCGTACGCGAGAGCGTTTCCGTAACGTCGGCCGAAGCCAAGAAGCTCGGTGTGGTGGAGTTGGTGGCCTCCGACCTACCAGACCTTCTTAGCCAGCTCGACGGCCGTGAGGTTCGCCTGCCAGGAGGCAAGGTAACCCTACGTACGGAGGGCGCTGTTATTCGCCAGATGGACATGGGTCCCATTGAGCAGTTTCTTTTAACTATCAGCGACCCCAACATCGCCTTCCTGCTCCTGAGCCTTGCTGTTACCGCGCTGCTAATCGAGTTTAGTAACCCGGGAACCATTCTGCCGGGGGTCATTGGGGGCATCAGTCTTTTCCTGGCCCTGTTTTCCCTGGGCATGTTGCCGGTCAACTACGCGGCTGTTGGACTCATCTTCCTGGCCTTCATCCTCTTCATCCTGGAGGTAAAAATAACCAGCTTCGGCATGCTGACGGTTGGGGGCGTTGTCTCCATGACCCTGGGAGCGCTCTTGCTTGTGAACAGCGCTTCTCCTGACCTTCAGGTATCCCGTCCCCTGATAGCGTCGGTGGTCCTGGGCACCGCCGCCGCCTTCTATTTCGTTATCCGAGCCGCTCGCCGGGCACATGTGCGCATCCCAACCACCGGGCGAGAAGGCCTGATGGGGCACACGGCGGTCTCACGCTCCGACTTGGACCCGGAGGGTTACGTATTGGTCGAGGGCGAGAGCTGGTCGGCGGTGGCGGAGGATGGTCCCATTCCGGCAGGAGAGCCGGTTGTCGTAGTGGCGAAAGAAGGGTTCAAGCTGCGGGTGCGTAAGAAGCTGTAGAGAAGTCTAATCAAAATATAAGGAGGTCGTATGGAAGGTTTTGTCGGTCTAGTGGCGATAATCGTCGTCATCCTCATTATGCTCCTGGGAGCAGCCATCAAGATAGTCCAGGAGTACGAGCGGGGGGTCATCTTCCGCCTGGGACGCCTGATAGGGGCCAAAGGCCCCGGGTTGTTCTTGATAATCCCTATGGTAGATCGCATGGTCAAGGTTGACCTCCGGGTAGTGCCCATGGAAGTGCCCCCCCAGGAAGTCATCACTAAAGACAACGTGACCATCAAGGTAACCGCCGTGCTCTACTTCCGGGTGGTGGATCCGGAGAATGCCATCGTCAAGGTCTCGGACTTCGTGCGGGCCACCTTCCAGATCGCCCAGACTACCCTGCGGAGCGTGCTGGGGCAGTCGGACATGGACGAGCTCCTGGCCCACCGGGAGGCCATCAACCAGCGCCTCCAGCAGATTATTGATGTGCAGACCGAGCCCTGGGGCGTCAAGGTCAGCGCGGTCGAGGTCAAGGACGTGGAGCTACCCCAGTCCATGCAGCGGGCCATGGCGCGGCAGGCGGAGGCGGAACGGGAGAAGCGGGCCAAGATCATCCATGCCGATGGCGAGTTCCAGGCCAGTCAGACCCTGGCCGACGCCGCCAAGATAATCGGCACCCAGCCCCAGGCCCTCCAGCTCCGCTACCTCCAGGCCCTGACGGAGATCGCTGCGGAGAAGAACAGCACCATCGTCTTCCCACTCCCTATAGACCTGATCTC